>NZ_JBHWMB010000018.1:0-100084 GCF_042730015.1 Streptomyces sp. NPDC059957
CTGGGTGGCTCGCGCCCCCGGGGGGCCCTGACACAGACCACGTGCTCGAGAGGCTGGAGGGGGAAAAACACGATGTGAGAGGGGGGTCCGGGCGCAGCCCGGGGAACGGGCGAAGGGCGGGTAGGGGAACTCGCCCCCGCAGGGCACGGCCAGCCGCACCCGCCCACCGGCCCCCGCCCCGACGGCCGTGGCGGCAGGGCCGACCAGCCACCGCCGGACGGAGTTCGGCGCAGCGCGGCGAAGCCGGTAAGGCCCCAAGGGGCCGCACCGCGCGAGCCGCGCATTGGAGGGGTGACATGAAGGGATTCAGTCCGTAGGGTGCTGAATATGGATATGCACACTGTCGTGGTGGGAACGTCCGGGACCACCGCCGAAGACGTGATCGCGGTCGCCCGCGGCAACGCCCGCGTCGAGCTTTCCGGCGAGGCCGTCGCCGCGCTCGGGCGGGCCCGGGAGATCGTGGAGGCGCTCGCCGCGAAGCCCGAGCCCGTCTACGGGGTGTCCACCGGGTTCGGGGCGCTCGCCTCCCGGCACATCAGCCCCGAGCTGCGCGCGCAGCTCCAGCGCAACATCGTCCGCTCGCACGCCGCCGGCATGGGCCCGCGCGTCGAGCGCGAGGTCGTGCGTGCGCTGATGTTCCTGCGGCTGAAGACCGTCGCCTCCGGGCACACCGGCGTCCGGCCCTCCGTCGCGCAGACGATGGCCGACGTGCTCAACGCCGGGATCACCCCGGTCGTGCACGAGTACGGCTCGCTGGGCTGCTCCGGCGACCTCGCCCCGCTGTCGCACTGCGCGCTCGCGCTGATGGGCGAGGGTGACGCGGAGGGTCCCGACGGGACCGTGCGGCCCGCCGGGGAGCTGCTCGCCGAGGCCGGGATCGAGCCGGTCGAGCTGCGCGAGAAGGAGGGGCTCGCCCTCCTCAACGGCACCGACGGCATGCTCGGCATGCTGGTCATGGCCCTCGCCGACCTCGGCAAGCTGTACACCTCCGCCGACATCACCGCCGCGCTGACGCTGGAGGCGCTGCTCGGCACCGAGAAGGTGCTCCAGCCCGAGCTGCACGCCATCCGCCCGCACCCGGGCCAGGGTGTCTCCGCCGCGAACATGGCCGCCGTCCTGAAGGGTTCCGGGCTCGTCCGGCACTACCAGGAGGAGACCGCCCCGCGCGTCCAGGACGCCTACTCCGTGCGCTGCGCCCCGCAGGTCGCCGGTGCGGGCCGCGACACCATGGCGCACGCCGCCCTCGTCGCCTCCCGCGAGCTGGCCTCCGCCGTCGACAACCCGGTGGTACTGCCCGACGGGCGCGTGGAGTCGAATGGAAACTTCCACGGCGCCCCGGTCGCGTACGTCCTGGACTTCCTCGCCATCGCGGCAGCCGACCTCGGGTCGATCGCCGAGCGCCGCACCGACCGGCTGCTCGACAAGAACCGCAGCCACGGCCTGCCGCCGTTCCTCGCGGACGACGCCGGCGTCGACTCCGGGCTCATGATCGCCCAGTACACGCAGGCCGCGCTCGTGAGCGAGATGAAGCGGCTCGCGGTTCCGGCGTCCGCCGACTCGATCCCGTCCTCCGCCATGCAGGAGGACCACGTCTCGATGGGCTGGTCGGCCGCGCGCAAGCTCCGTACCGCCGTCGACAACCTCACCCGGATCATCGCGATCGAGATGTACGCGGCCACCCGCGCCATCGAGCTGCGCCACGGGCTCACCCCGGCGCCGGCCAGCCGGGCCGCCATCGCGGCGGCGCGCGCGGCCGGTGTGGAGGGTCCCGGGCCGGACCGCTTCCTCGCGCCCGACCTGGCCGCCGCGGACGCCTTCGTTCGTTCGGGTGCGCTCGTGGACGCCGTCGAGGCCGTCACCGGCCCCCTCGCCTGACGAGTGGATGAGTAGTCGTTCGAGCACGCGCGAAGGGTGCGGCCCCGGGGACATCCCCGGGGCCGCACCCTTTGCGCGTGTCTGCGGCGGTCGTTACGCCGTGCGCGAGCGGCGTACGGAGAAGGCCACGAAGCCGGCTCCGGCGCCCAGGAAGAGCGTGCCGCCGAGCAGGTAGGGCGTGGTGTCCACGCCGCCCGTGTCGGCGAGCTGGAGGGCGGGTGCGGGCGTTGAGGCGGCCTGGACCCGGGTGTTCGCGGCGGAGGGCGCGCCGGCGGCGGCCTTCGCGTGCTCGGGCGCGGTGGCGCCCGCCGAGGGGACGAACCACAGCGCGGCGAGGAGGGTGGTCGCTCCGAGAGCGGTGAGTGTTGATCGGCGTGCGGACACGGTGCGATCCCCCTTGTGGCAGCAGCGAATTGGCCCCGTGCGGTGATGCTACGGAAAGGGGCGGGTCGTGGGAAAGTCGGGGCTGCCGCGGGATTACTCTCCGTCGTATGGAACCTTCTGAGACCTCACGATACGTACGCCTTCGGGTTGATTTGGTACTTGAAGTGCCGGACGTCGACGCGCTCACCGGAGCCGCCCTCGCGCACATCAAGGCCGACGAGTTCATGCCGGACGAGGAGCGCGGCCACGCCGAGGCGGCCGTCCGGGAGGACGAGTCGGAGGCCCTGGCCTACCTGGTGGACCCCACTGACCTGGTCGCGGGGATCCCCGGGGTGGAGCTCGCGCAGGCCTCCTGGAGCAGCGAGCCCGTGGAATACGACCCCGAGTCCATGGAGTGGGACCTCGACGAGGAAGATGGGGAGCTCGAAGAAGAGACTGACAACGCCTGACGGTGGGGTTGACCACATTCGAACGGAATGTGGCAGCACCTCGGGGTGTAATGCGTTGTCAGGACGAGGCAGGGGGGTCATGCCCCCTGCCCGGGGAGTTCGGGGTTCCGGCAACGATGGAGTGGCGTGTGAGGACGGACAGTAAGCGTCGGAGAAGGTCCCTGGTGGCCATATCCGCCGTACTCGGCGGCGTACTGGTGCTCGCGGGATGCGGCGGCGACGACGGCGACAAGACGCCGAAGGGCAACGGTGAGGCGTCGGCCAAGTCCCAGGCGGACGTGGACGCGGCTGCGGCCAAGGACGCCTCCAAGGCCAAGATAGCCATCACGCCCAAGGACGGCGCCACCAATGTCGGCCTGAACGACTCGGCCAACGTGGCCGTCAGTGACGGCACGCTCACCGCGGTCGAGCTGAAGAGCTCCGAGGGCACGAAGGTGGCGGGCAAGATAGCCGCCGACGGCAAGAGCTGGAAGCCGGACGCCGCGCTGAAGCGCTCGACCAAGTACGCCCTGTCGGCGACCGCGAAGGACGAGGCGGGCCGCGAGGCGCACGAGAACGCCTCCTTCACCACCGTCTCCCCGCAGAACAGCTTCGTGGGCTCCTTCATCCCGGACGCGGGCCAGACCGTCGGCGTGGGCATGCCGGTCTCGATCACCTTCGACAAGTCGATCAAGGACAAGAAGGCCGTCCAGGCGGGCATCACCGTCACCTCCAGCAGCGGCCAGGAGGTCGTGGGCCACTGGTTCAGCACGCAGCGGCTGGACTTCCGCCCGGAGAAGTACTGGAAGGCCGGTTCCACCGTCACGCTGAAGCTGGCGCTGGACGGGGTCCAGGGCGGCCCGGGCATCCAGGGCGTGCAGAGCAAGACCGTCACCTTCAAGATCGGCCGGAGCCAGGTCTCCACGGTCGACGCGAAGAGCAAGAAGATGACGGTCACCCGCGACGGCGCGGTCCTCAAGACCATCCCGATCTCGGCAGGCTCTCCGGAGAACCCGACCTACAACGGCCAGATGGTGATCTCCGAGAAGTTCAAGGAGACCCGGATGAACGGCGCCACCGTCGGCTTCACCGACGACGACGGCAAGGGCGAGTACGACATCAAGGACGTACCGCACGCGATGCGCCTGTCGACCTCCGGCACCTTCGTCCACGGCAACTACTGGGGACCGGACTCGGTCTTCGGCAGCGCCAACACCAGCCACGGCTGTGTCGGCCTGAACGACGCCAAGGGCGCGAACGACCCGAACCAGCCCGCGGCCTGGTTCTACGACAACTCCCTCATCGGGGACGTCGTCACGGTCGTCAACTCCCCGGACAAGACCATCAAGCCGGACAACGGCCTCAACGGCTGGAACATGAACTGGGCGGAGTGGAAGGCCGGCTCGGCAGTCTGATCCGCCGGCACCGCAGCTGAACCCCGCGACGGACGGCGGGGAGCCCCGACCAGGGGGCTCCCCGCCGTCCGTCTGTGTGTGACCTGTGAGTTCGCGTTCTCATCCGGCTCTTATGGACGGCTTATCCGGCCGTCACGGGTGCTGCCTACTTTCGGCCGCATGTTCTTCACCTATCTCCGGCGCGAGCTGCGCCGCCGCAGGAAGGCGGCGCTCGTCGTCGCCTCCGGACTCGCGCTGGGCATCGCCCTCGTCATCGTCGTCACCTCCGTCTCGGCGGGCATGACACAGGCCCAGGGCAAGGTCCTCCAGTCGCTCTACGGCCTCGGCACCGACATGACCGTCACCAAGGCCCAGACCCCGCCCGCCGAGGGCGACACCGCGGCCCGGCCCCGCTTCCAGTTCGACGCGAAGGGCGAGAGCGACACCGACGCCGAGGCCGAGCAGAGCAGCGACCTGGTCATGCCGCAGGGCTTCCAGACGCTCGACGCCGCGACCGTGACGAAGGTGTCCGGGCAGACCGGCGTCGCGCAGGCCGTCGGCGGCCTGAGCTTGCAGGTGATGAAGGTCAACGGGCAGTTCAAGCGTGGCGAGTTCAAGCGCGCGGAGGGCGGCGGTACGGCCGCCAAGCCCGGCGCCACCGGAGGCGGTGGTGGTGGCGGTTCGACCGGCACGGTCGAGGGCGGCGGCGCCGACTTCGACGTCAACTCCTTCTCCGTGTACGGCGCGGACGTCACCCGGCCCGAGCTGGGCCCGCTCACCACCTCCAAGATCACCTCGGGTCGCACCTTCGCGGCCGGCGAGACGGACGCGGCCGTCGCCGTCGTCGACAGCGCCTACGCCACGAAGAACAAGCTCGCCGTCGGCTCCGAAGTCACCATCAAGAGCGTCAAGTTCAAGGTGATCGGCATCGCCACCGCCGACAGCGGCGACGCGGCCGCCAACGTCTACGTCCCGCTGGGGCAGGCCCAGACCCTCGCCGCCACCCCCGGCAAGATCACCACGGTCTACGTCCAGGCCGAGGACTCCCAGGCGATCGGCTCGGTCAAGCAGGCCATCCAGAAGAACGTCCCGGACACCACCGTCACCACCTCGGCCGACCTCGCCGACACCGTCTCCGGTTCGCTCTCCACCGCCGCCTCGCTCGCCTCCACGGTCGGCACGTGGCTCTCGTACGCGGTCCTCCTCGCCGCCTTCCTCGTCGCCGGCCTGCTGACCTCCTCGGCCGTGTCCCGGCGCGTCCGCGAGTTCGGCACGCTCAAGGCGCTCGGCTGGAAGAGCGGCCGCGTCACCGGCCAGGTCGCCGGCGAGGCCCTGGTCAACGGCCTCATCGGCGGAGCGCTCGGCATCGGCCTCGGGCTCGCGGCCGCGTACGCCATCACCGCGATCAGCCCGCAGCTGACCGCACAGCTCGCGGGCGGCGCCGGCCGGGGGCAGAGCCAGGGCGGCGGGGGCGGCGGGGGGATGATGCGCTCCGCGCAGCAGGGTGCCGGAAAGGCCCTCGACATCGCGCTCACCGCGCCCGTCTCGCTCTCCACCATCGGCCTGGCCGTCGCGCTCGCCGTCGCGGGCGGACTGATCGCAGGCGGCTTCGGCGGCTGGCGCGCTTCCCGGCTGAGGCCGGCGGACGCACTGCGCCGCGTCGAATAGCCCGCGGCCGCAGGTCCGTAAGGCCGTTGTCCGTGTGTCCGTACGGACGCCCCGTGCGCCTGCCCGCCCGTCTGCCCGTCCGTCCCACCGCCCCGCAACCCGAGGGAACGAACCAGAGATGTACCAGCTCACCGGAGTCACCAAGCGCTACCAGCGCGGCAAGGAATCCATCGACGCGCTCGCCGGCGTCGATCTGACCATCGAGGACGGCGGCCGGCTCGTCATCCAGGGACCCACCGGAGGCGGCAAGTCCACCCTGCTCCAGATGCTCGGCGCCCTGGACCGCCCGACGGCGGGACAGATCGTCCTCGACGGACTCGACCTCGCCACCGTCTCCGAATCCCGCCTCACCCGGGTCCGCGCGGAGAGCATCGGCTTCGTGTTCCAGTCCTTCAACCTGATCCCGACGCTCACCGCCCAGGAGAACGTCGAGACGGCCCTCGTCCCGCTCGGCCTGAAGGCCCGCGAGCGGCGCGACCGGGCCGCCGAGGCGCTGGACTCCGTGGGCCTCGGCGAGCGGATGGGCCACCTGCCCGGGGAGATGTCCGGCGGCCAGCAGCAGCGCGTGGCCATCGCGCGGGCGCTGGTGAAGCGGCCGAAGGTGCTGCTCGCCGACGAGCCCACCGGCAACCTCGACGAGTCGATGCGCGACGAGGTCATGGAACTGCTCGAAGGGCTGTGGAAGGAACACGGCCTGACCTTCGTCATGGTCACCCACGACAGCGCGCTCGCGAAGCGGGCCCCGCGGGTGGCGACGATCCGCCGGGGGAAGGTGACCGTCACCGAAAACGCCTGAGCGCTCCGCCGTGCTCCGCCGCGCTCCGGTTTAGGGTCCGGATCATGACGATCAACCCGCTCTCCGTACCCCCGACCGACACCGAGATCGACCACTGGTGGGCCGTCCTGGCCGCGGCCCGGACGGCGGACCTGCCGGGAACTCCGCCGCCCTCCCGGACGGAGGTGGCCGGAGCGCTGCGGGTGCCCTCGGTGCGGGGGCGCGAGGTGCGCTGGGCGACGGAGGACGCGGTCGCCTCGCTGGTCCTCTTCACGGACGGCGCCAACGACCACACGGCGTTCCTGGACGAGCTGACCGTACGGCCCGACGCGCGGCGCCGGGGTGTGGGAACGGCCCTGTGGGCGGCCGTCCGCGAGGAGCTGCGCGCGGACGGCCGGACCTCGGTGGCGGTGGAGGTGGACCTGGGGGGCCCGGGGCAGGCGTTCGCCGAGGCGGTGGGCTTCGAGAGCGTCCTGTCGATGGCCTGGTACGTGCAGGACGTGCGCGAGGCGCGGTGGGTGCAGGGGGCGAAGGCCGCGGAGGCCGGCCAGGGAGGATCCGCGTCCGCCCCGCCCGGCTACGAGCTGCACTGCTGGCCCGGGCTGGTGCCCGCCGACTGGGCGGACGCCGTGGCCGTGGCCCACGGGGCGATGGAGGACGCGCCGATGGGGGAGCTGGACCAGCAGATCCAGACCTGGACGGCGGAGCGCCTGCACGCGGCCCAGCGCAAGATCCTGGACCGGGGAGGCGCACTGACCACGGTCGCCGCCGTCACCCCGGACGGCGAGGTGGCGGCCTATACGGAGCTGGTCCTCCCTGACCCGGCCGGCCCGCGCGCGCTCCAGTACGACACCGTGGTGGTCCCCGCCCACCGGGGCCACGGCCTCGGCCGCGCGGTCAAGCTCCGCATGCTCGCGGAGGAGGCGACCCGCCACCCGGACCTGCGCACCATCGCCACTTCGGTGGCGGATGACAACACCCCGATGCTCGCGGTGAACGCGACCCTGGGCTACCGGCGCGAACGCGGGGTCGGGTACTTCCAGCTGAAGCTCCAGGCGGGGTAGGGCGGAGTGGAGCGGGGGCGGGCCGCGCGTCCTACGAAGCGGATTCCTCGACGGGGTCCGGGGCGAGGTCCCGGTCGAGGGCGGCACCGGTGGCGGTCGGTGACGCGGACCAGGAGGCGAGGAGGCTGAGGGCGTCGGCCGAGGGGGAGCCCGGGGGTGCGTGGTAGGTGACCAGGAACTGCGCCGGGTCGTCCGGGAGGGCCAGGGTCTCGAAGGAGAGCTGGAGCTCGCCGACCAGCGGGTGGCGCAGTCGCTTGACGCCGTGGATCTTGTTGTCCGCCACCGTGTGGGCCGCCCACAGCCTGCGGAACTCCTCGTTCTTCACGGACAGTTCACCGACCAGCGCGGACAGCCGTTCGTCGTCCGGGAACTGCCCGGCGTACACGCGCAGATTGCTCACCACCTCGCACGCCCGGCACTCCCAGTCCGCGTACAGCTCGGCCGTCGCGGGGTCCAGGAACACCAGCCGGACCAGGTTGCGCTCCGGCGCCGGGAGCTTCCCGAAGTCGCCGAAGACGGCCGCCGCCAGCCGGTTCCAGCCGATGACGTCCTGGCGCCGCCCGACCAGGTACGCCGGTACGCCGTCCATCGCGTCCAGCAGGGTCCGCAGCTCCGGCCGGACCTGCTGGGGGCGCGGGGCCTGGCGGCGCTTGCGCGGCTTGGGGCCGGCCAGGTGGCTCAGGTGCGCCCGCTCCGTGCCGTCCAGGCGCAGGGCCCGCGCGATGGCGTCGAGGATCTCCGCCGACACGTTCTGGCCGTGGCCCTGCTCGAGGCGGGTGTAGTACGCGACCGAGACCCCGGCCAGCTGCGCCAGCTCTTCGCGGCGCAGGCCGGGGACCCGGCGGTGGCGCCCGTAGTCGGGCAGCCCCACGTCCTCGGGGCGCAGTCGGGCACGCCGGGAGCGCAGGAACTCGCCGAGCTCGGCTCGCTGATCAAGCTGGTCCATTACCCCAGTATCACCGCGCGGGGGTGCGCGCCGGGGGCGTGAGCCTGACCCCGCCAAGGGTAGGTTCGCCAGACCTAGGCAGGGCAGGGGGATGGGTGTCCGGGCCGGGGGCGTGCAGGCTGTGAACACACAGCGGTTCCGCACAGCGGTCCCGCATCGCAGGTCCACACAGCAGTCCCGCACGGCAGTCCCGCATCGCAGTCCTCCGAGGAGCCCCATCGTGTCCGTCACCCAGGTCGCCGCCTACGCCGCTCCCGCGCCCAAGGCCCCGCTGGAGCGCATCACCGTCCCGCGCCGTCCGGTCGGTGCGCACGACGTCCTCATCGACATCAAGTTCGCCGGCATCTGCCACTCCGACATCCACCAGGTCACCGACGGCTGGGGCGAGGGCATCTACCCCATGGTCCCGGGCCACGAGATCGCCGGTGTCGTCACCGAAGTCGGCCCCGCAGTGACCAAGTTCGCGGTCGGTGACCGTGTCGGCGTCGGCTGCTTCGTCGACTCCTGCCGCGAGTGCGAGCAGTGCCTCGCCGGGCAGGAGCAGTTCTGCGCCAAGGGCATGACCGGCACGTACAACTCCCTCGACAAGAACGGGGAGCCCACGTACGGCGGTTACTCCACGCACGTGGTCGTCGACGAGAACTACACCGTCCGCATCCCCGACGGCCTCGCCCTCGACATCGCCGCACCGCTGCTGTGCGCCGGCATCACCCTGTACTCCCCGCTGAAGCACTGGAAGGCCGGCCCCGGCAAGCAGGTCGCGGTCGTCGGCCTCGGCGGCCTCGGCCACATGGGCGTCAAGATCGCCCACGCGCTGGGCGCCGAGGTCACCGTCCTCTCCCAGACCCTGCGCAAGCAGGAGGACGGGCTCAAGCTGGGCGCCGACCACTTCTACGCCACGAGCGACGAGGCCACCTTCAAGGAGCTGGCCGGCCGCTTCGACCTGATCGTGTCCACCGTCTCCGCGCCGCTCGCCCTCGACTCCTACCTGGGCCTGCTCAAGGTGGACGGCGCCCTGGTCAACGTCGGCGCCCCGGAGGAGCCGGTCTCGCTGAACCTGTTCTCCGTCATCGGCGGCCGCAAGACCCTGGCCGGCTCGATGATCGGCGGGATCGCCGAGACGCAGGAGATGCTCGACTTCTGCGCGGAGCACGGGCTCGGTGCGGACATCGAGCTGATCCGCGCCGACGAGGTCAACGAGGCCTACGAGCGCGTCCAGTCGGGCGACGTCCGCTACCGCTTCGTCATCGACACCTCGACCATCTGAACCCCGTCCATCTGACCGGCCCCTGACGGCGGCCCCCGGAACGCACGCCGCCCCGGGGGCCGCCGTCACATGCTTTTCATACCCTGTGCATGGTCTCGGCGGCCGCCCGCGCGGACGATCTTCCCATCAGCCTTCAGTCACAGGGGAGTTCGAAATGTCCAGCCGCCGCCACTTCCTCGCGGGTTCCGCGGCCGCCGCCGTCGGCCTCGCGGCCCTCCCGCAGGTCATCCGGCCCGCGCGGGCGGCCGCCGCCGACGGTGCGGAGGGTCCGCCGAACATCGTCGTGATCCTGGCCGACGATCTGGGCTACGGCGACCTGGGCGCGTACGGCCAGAAGCTGATCAGCACCCCGCGCATCGACCAACTCGCCGCCGAGGGGCTCCGCTTCACCGACGCCTACTCCGCGGCCGCCGTCTGCGCGCCCTCCCGCGCCGCGCTGCTCACCGGCCTGCACACCGGCCACGCCGCCGTCCGGGCCAACCCCTCCAGCGGCGGCCAGGGCAGCCTCGGCGCGGGCGACACCACCTTCGCGGAGGTGCTCCGGGCCCGCGGATACCGTACGGGCCTCTTCGGCAAGTGGGGCTTCGGACCGGAGCTCGGGGACCAGCCGAGCCACCCCATCGCGCGGGGCTTCGAGGAGTTCTACGGGTACATCGACCACAGCCACGCCCACCAGTACTACCCGGCGTACCTCTGGAACGGCAACGCCAAGGAGAACGTCCCGACGGGCACCTTCGCCCCCGACGCGATCGCCGCGCGCGCCCTCGACTTCATCGACGACCACGCCGCCGGCACCGCACCCTTCCTGCTCTTCCTCACCCCGAACCTCCCGCACGCCCCGAGCGAGATCCCCGACGCGAGCGCCTACGCCTCCCAGTCCTGGACGCAGGCGAACAAGTCGCACGCGGCGCAGATCAGCCTCCTCGACGCACAGGTCGGCGCGATCGTCGACCGGCTGAAGGAGAAGGGCATCGACGAGCGCACGGTCGTCCTGGTGGCCTCCGACAACGGCCCGCACGAGGAGGGCGGGGTGAACCCGGACCTCTTCGACGCCAACGGCCCGCTGCGCGGCTACAAGCGCAACCTGTACGAGGGCGGCGTCCGCGTCCCCCTGGTCGCCTGGTCCCCGGGCCGGATCGCCCCCGGCACCACCAGCGCCCGCCCCACCCCGCTCTACGACCTCCTGCCCACCCTCGCCGACCTGGCGGGCGGCGCCCCGGCCCCCTCCGACATCGACGGTCTCTCGGCGGCCTCCGTCCTGAACGGCAGCCCGGCGCTCGCCCCGGTCCACAACCACCTGTACTGGTACCGGGACGAGCAGGGCGTCACCAGCCGGGCCAACACCCAGGACGGCGGCCGGGCGAAGCAGGTCGCGGAGGCCATCCGCAAGGACAAGTGGAAGGCCGTACGGTTCGCCCCGGCGCGGGACCGCACGGTGGCGGACTCGGAGTGGGACTTCGAGCTCTACGACCTGACGGTGGACCTCGGTGAGAAGAACGACGTGGCGGCGAAGAACCCGTCGGTGGTCTCGTCGTTGACGACCCTGCTGCGTTCCTCCTGGGCGAACACGTACGTGCGCCGCCCTTGGGGCCTGACGGCGGTCGTCGACGCCGTCGCCTCGACGCTCGTCACGACCGTCTCGAACGGTACGACGCGCGCCTGGCCGGACGTCCGCGTCACCCTCCCGCTCCCGACGGGCTGGACGGCCACCGCGACGACCGCGGCGACCACGGCCTCCCTCGCCGCCGGCGCATCCCTGCAAACGACGTGGAAGCTGACCCCGCCCTCGACGGTGTCCGCACCCGTGCTCCTCGTTCCGCAGGCCACCACCTCGTCCTCCCTCGGCTTCACGGCACCCACCCGTTACACGCCCCTGCCGGCCCCGCCCACACAGGACAGCTACCTCAGCGACCTGCCCTGGGTCTCCGCGGCCAACGGCTGGGGCCCGGTCGAGATCGACCGCTCCAACGGCAGGCAGGCGGCGGGCGACGGCACCCCGATCGCCTTCGGCGGGGTCACGTACGCGAAGGGGCTCGGCGTGCACGCCCCGTCGGAGATCGTCTACCACCTGGGCGGCCGCGGGAACCGCTTCACGGCGCTGGTCGGCATCGACGACTTCTCGAAGAAGCAGTCGGCGTCCGGGGCCACTCGCGCGACCGTGCGCGGTGACGGGCGCGTACTGGCCACGACGGGGATCCTGACGGGTGCGTCGGGCCCGGCGGCGCTCGACGTGGACGTGAGGGGAATCCGTCTCCTGCACCTGGTGGTCGAGGACGCCAACGCGAACTCCGCCTTCGACCACACCTCGTGGGCGGCGGCCCGGGTGACGGTGGTGCTCTGAGGCAGCGCGCGGCGGAGAAATCGGTCCTGGACATTTACAACGCCGCGGACCGTGGGCATGCCGAGAAATCCGTCGGAGTTTTCGCCGAAAGGCGCGGCGTGAAGTTCGTGGAATTCTACGATTTCCTTCCCGCTCAACTCGTCGAACCGGCGGGTCCGATTCCATTCCTGTCCAGCCGGTGGAATCTTGTTGGCGACTGTCAACTCGCCTTGTAGGGTCGCGAATTCATCCCCTCTCTGATTGGAATTCCAGGAGACGTGTTGAAGACCAGAATGATCGCCGCCCCTTTCGCCGCCGCGCTGCTCGTGCTCGCCGGTGCCCAGGTCTCCAGTGCCGACACGGTCGACCCCGCCGCAGAGCAGGCCAAGGAGCAGGCCGATCGGGCCGGTACCAAGAAGTCCCGTGACGTCTTCGCGACGTACAAGGGCAAGAAGATCAACCTGACCAAGAACGGCTGGGGCACCGCCAAGAACTGTGCCGAGTACCCCGACCTCACCGTCAAGTGCTTCGACACCGAAGCCGAGGAGGAGGCCGCCACCAGGTCCTACAAGAAGGCCAAGAAGGGGACCAAGTACGCGATCGCCGAGGCGCCCGCGGGCCGTTCCGCACTGGCGACGAAGAAGGGCGAGCCGAACAAGGCCGGTTCGGCGGCCCTGTTGGTCGACGGTGACGGCTCCGGCTACACCCCGTTCGGCGCCACCCGCCTCTGGGCCCACACCTGGTACACCGGCCGCCAGCTCACCTTCTACAGCGACGGCTCGAAGAACCTGGGCGACTACACCTTCCGTGACCAGGCGTCGTCCGCCTGCAACAACGACGAGATAGGCGGCATGTCCCTCTACGACTGGCGGACCGGAATGCCGGACCCGTCCATCATCGTCGGACTGGCCGGATGCCTCGGAAACCTGCACAGCTATGCCTACCCGGCCGTTGGCCAGAACTGGGGCGACAAGGCCGACGAAGTGACCATGTAACACCCGGCTGTCACCCGAGCCCCCGCACTGACTACAGTGCGGGGTTCTCCCATCCAGCACCCGAGGAGCCCGCGTTGATCGCACGTCGTCTGCTGCTGACCGCATCCCTCCTCACACTTGCCGGATGCTCACTGGAGGCCAGTCCGAAGGGTGACCTCCTCGTCCCCGACCGTCTCACTCCCCAGCCCCACGGGTTCTACCTCCAGGAAGAAGCCAGAGAAGGCGAACCCTTCAAGACGTGGGCAGCTTCCGAGAACAATCCGGACTGGTCCGTCGTGAGTCATGTGAAGGCGGTTCAGCGCGTGGTGGAGGGAGAGGCGGCATACGTCTACATCCACACCGACCTGGATTCGGAGAAGGATGACCCCGGGGTACAGGCCCAGGTGATCGGGGGCGCGTATGCAAAATGGCCTCAGCGTGTCACGGACGCGGTCCGGATCGGCGTCTTCGACGTACAGGGCAAGCGCATGGGAAGGGCCGTGATGGTGGAGCCTCAGCGAAGCTGACGCCATCCGGGCCGGTCACGGTCCGCGCTGCCGGGTCGATGATTCCGATGGTCCCGCCGGCGGTGGTGGGCCTGCGGGAGCCGGGTCGGGCGGTCGTGCGCGAGCATCGGCCCGGCAGGCCGGTGGGCCTGCCGGGCCGGGTGAGCGGTGCGTGCGCGGGGTCGGGCAGCAGGGCGTCGCTCACTCCCCGGGGGCCTGGGCCACGCCGATCGGGCAGGAGACGCCCGTGCCGCCGATGCCGCAGTAGCCGCCGGGGTTCTTGTCCAGGTACTGCTGGTGGTGGGCCTCCGCGGGCCAGAAGGGGCGCTCCGAGGCCGGGAGGACGGCCGTGGTGATCGTGCCGTAGCCGGAGGCGGTCAGGACGCGCTGGTAGGCCTCGCGGGAGGCTTCGGCGGTGGCCTGCGCGGCGGGGGAGTGGGTGTAGACCGCCGAGCGGTACTGGGTGCCGACGTCGTTGCCCTGGCGGAAGCCCTGGGTGGGGTCGTGGGACTCCCAGAACAGCTTCAGCAGGGCTTCGTAGGAGACCAGGGACGGGTCGAAGACGACCCGGACCACCTCGGTGTGGCCGGTGCCGCCCGAGCAGACCTCTTCGTAGGTCGGGTTCTCGGTGAAGCCGCCCTGGTAGCCGGCCAGGGTGGTCCACACCCCCGGGGTCTGCCAGAACTTGCGTTCGGCGCCCCAGAAACAGCCGAGGCCGAAGTCCGCGACCTCCAGGTGGGCGGGGTACGGGCCCGCGAGGGGGTTGCCGAGCACGGTGTGCGCGGCGGGCAGCCCGAAGAGCGGCTCCGCGCGGCCGGTCAGGGCTTCCTCGCGGGTGGGGAGCTCGGGCGTGCGGCGGTACGAGAACATGGATTCCCTCCTAGTGGTCTACCGATAACCGCGGACGGCGGGCCGGGATTCCCGCGGCCGTCGCCGTGTGGCCGCGGCGTCGTGGGGCGACCACCGCCGGACGGAGTCCGGCGCAGCGGCCCCAAACCCATGCAGCGCTGCGAGGGGCGCGTCAGGACGGAGTCAGTGCGGCAGCGTCGCCGGGGAGCCGCCGTTGGCTTCGTACCCGGCCACCGCCAGGGCGCGGTAGACGGCGTACGAGGCCGCCGGGTCGGGGTCGGCGGACCAGGGGAGGGCGCCCACGTAGCCGTCGACGTGGCGGATCTGGTCCATCGCCTCGGCCCAGCGCTCGCCGCCGACCAGGAAGAGGATGAGCAGGTGGCGTACGTGCGCCAGCATCGGGTCGTCGGGACGCGCGCTGTGGACCGCGTACAGCGCGCCCTCCACCGCCCGGGTCACGGACGCGCTCTGGTGGAAGCTGCGGATCAGGACGACGTCCGGGACGTGCTCGTACAGGGCGAAGAGCGGGAGCGCCGCCAGCAGGGAGCCCTGCGGGGCGCGGGCCGCGGCGTGGTGGGTGAAGGCGTCGGCCTTCTCCCGGGAGCCGTGCCACTTCTCGCACCAGTAGTTCAGCGCGGCCAGGTGCGCGCCCATGTGCTGCGGCGCCCGGTCGATGATCTTCGCCCACAGGGCGTCGTACTCGGGCTCCGAGTAGTGCAGCATGCGGGCCACGGACAGCTCGACGATGTACGGGACCGGGTCGCCGGGGGCCAGCAGCGCGGCCTTCTGGCAGGACTCCCGGGCCTCCTCCGCGATGATCCGTACGTCCGCCTCGCTCATGCCCTCCGGGCGCCGCCACATCTGCTGCGCCAGCAGCTCGGCGTGCACCTGCGCACCGCCCGCGTCCTTCGGGGCCTCCAGCCGCCACGCCTTCAGCCAGCGCGCCCCGGCCCCGGGCTCCTCGGAGAGCTCCAGCGCCGCCGAACCGGCGAAGGCCTGGACGCGCTGCCAGCGCACCTCACCCTCCCGGGAGGTGCCGGCGAGCAGCTGGGAGGCGGCCTGCCACTGCCCGGTCCGCCGCACGTGGTCGAGGGCGTCCATCAGGTCCTGGTCGGGGCCGGGGATCCGGATGTCGAGCTCTTCCTGGAGGGCGAATCCGTAGTCCGCCGGGTCGGCGGCGTCCGGGCTCCCGGGCGTGACCAGGCGCAGGCCGCCGCGCCTGCGCCGCAGGAACGGTCCGACGGCGGCCAAGAGCAGGGCCATCGCGAGCAGGAACCACAGAATCTCCATCCCCCCAGCGAACCAGACCGACCCCGGGAATGGCCAATAGGAGGCAAAGGACGACCCGAAACGGTCTTCCGGCCGACGCCCTCGGAGACCACGTGCGCGAGCTCGTCCACGACCTCGTCCGCGACCCCCTCCGCGCACCCCGGAGGCGGGGCCGCGCAGCGCCCGGACGGGGCATAGCATCGGGTTCATGAGCGACGACAGCCACGAGCACCAGAGCTTCGAGACCCGTGCCATCCACGCGGGCAATACGGCGGACCCCCTGACCGGCGCGGTCGTGCCCCCGATCTACCAGGTGTCCACGTACAAGCAGGACGGCGTCGGCGGACTGCGCGGCGGCTACGAGTACAGCCGCAGCGGCAACCCGACCCGTACCGCGCTGGAGGAGAACCTCGCGGCGCTGGAGGGCGGCCGGCGCGGCCTCGCCTTCGCGTCCGGGCTCGCCGCCGAGGACTGCCTGCTGCGTACGCTGCTCTCCCCGGGCGACCACGTGGTCATCCCGAACGACGCGTACGGCGGCACCTTCCGCCTCTTCGCCAAGGTCGTCTCCCGCTGGGGCGTCGAGTGGTCGGTCGCCGACACCTCCGACCCGGCGTCGGTGCGCGCGGCGATCACCCCGAAGACCAAGGTCATCTGGGTCGAGACCCCCTCCAACCCGCTGCTCGGCATCACGGACATCGCCGTCGTCGCCGACATCGCGCGGACGGCCGGCGCCAAGCTGGTCGTGGACAACACCTTCGCGTCCCCCTACCTGCAGCAGCCCCTCGCGCTCGGCGCGGACGTGGTCGTGCACTCGCTGACCAAGTACATGGGCGGCCACTCCGACGTCGTCGGCGGCGCGCTCGTCGCCGCGGACGCGGCGCTGGGCGAGGAACTGGCCTACCACCAGAACGCCATGGGCGCGGTGGCCGGCCCCTTCGACTCCTGGCTGGTGCTGCGCGGCATCAAGACGCTGGCCGTCCGCATGGACCGGCACGCGGAGAACGCGGGCAAGATCGCCGAGATGCTGGTCCGCCACCCCAAGGTCCACACGGTCCTCTACCCGGGCCTGCCCGAGCACCCGGGCCACGAGATCGCCGCCAAGCAGATGCGCAACTTCGGCGGCATGATCTCCTTCCGCGTCACCGGAGGCGAGGAGGAGGCCGTCGCGCTCTGCGACCGGACCAAGATCTTCACGCTCGGCGAGTCCCTCGGCGGCGTCGAGTCCCTCATCGAGCACCCGGGCCGCATGACCCACGCCTCGGTGGCCGGCTCGGCCCTGGAGGTCCCGGGCGACCTGGTCCGCCTGTCGGTGGGCATCGAGAACGCCGACGACCTGCTGGCCGACCTCGCGCAGGCGCTGGGCTAGTCAGCCCGTACATCGCAACAGGTCTCCCCGTCCTACCAGGGCGGGGAGACCTCGCTCGAAGGCGCCGACCAGGCTCCGGTCAGCGAGGCCCACACCACGAAGGCCACCACGGCCGCCCACAGCAGGGCCCAGCCGGTCCGCTGCACGGCCCTGCGGCGTCGCAGCAGCCGGTCGCCGCGCGCGGCCGCGCCCGCCGCGAGATCGGGCGGAACCGCCGGGTACGGACCCTCCAGCAGCCGCTTGACCTGGGCTTCTCTGGGGTCGGGGCGGCTCATGCCGCCTCCTGGCGACGGGATGGGGGCCGGGGGCCGGGGGCGGCTCCGGGGCGGGTGCGCAGCTCGGCGACGGCCCGGTCGCACAGGGCCCTGACCCGATCGGGCGCCAGCCCCAGCTGCGCGGCCGTGACCTCCTCCGCGACCCCTTCGTAGAGCCGCAGCACCACGACGAGCCGCTCCAGCGGGCCCAGCCGCCCGAGCACCCCGCTGCCCCCGTGGTGGCGGCGGCCGGTGCGGGCGAAGGCGGCGCACAGCTCCTGGCGGGTGTAGTCGTACGGGTCGTCCCCGCGCAGCCTGCGCCAGTTCGCGTACGTACGGGCCAGCGCGCCGCCGAGCAGTCCGCGCGCGGCGGGGGCTCCGGCCGCGGCGACGGCGTCGGACGGGGCCGGGGTACCGGGCGGGGCCGGGGTACCGGGCGGGGCCGGGGCGCCGGACGGGGTCGGGGCATCGGCCGCGGCCGTCCCGGGCTCCGCCGTCAGCAGGATCGCGACGCGCAGAAGCCGCCCCGCCGCACCCGCGACGAAGGCTTCGAACTCCGCGTAGGGGCCCGGTCCGTGGTCCACACACCACATACTGCGGCCGGAGGGACCGCCTCGGAAGGGGTCTGGCGCCGCGAGGCAGACGGGAGTTCGACTAGGAGGCGGGGCCGGCCTCGGACCCGGGCTCGGAGCCGGCCGACATCAGCTCGGACAGCGAGACGTTGAAGCGGGTCAGCAGACCGGTGAACGCCTCGCGCTCGTCCTCGTTCCAGCCGTCCGTCACCCGGGCCATCAGCTCGCGCCGCGAGGAGCGGACCTCCTCCAGCCGCGCCAGCCCGCGCGGGGACAGCGCGAGCACGACGGCCCGCCCGTCCTCGGGGTGCGAGGTCCGCTTGACCAGGCCGCTGTCGACGAGCGGGGCGACCTGGCGGGTGACGGTGGAGGAGTCGATGCCCATCCCGCCGGCCAGCGCCTTGACGCCCATCGGGCCTTCCAGGTCGAGCCGGTTCAGCAGCAGGTACGCGGCCCGGTCCATGGAGTTGCGGGCCTGGCCGACCCCGCCCAGGCGGGTCTGCTCGGCGCGCCGGGCGAAGACCGCCACCTGGTGCTGGAGCGCGTCGAGGAGACCGGCTTCGGCGGGCGCGCCGGCCGGTGCGGGCAGGTCGGAACTGGCCGGGGTGGAGGGCATGGCCGTGGGCTCTCTTCGCATGGGGCCGACAAGGATGGGGGACAGAGTACGCGGCCGTGCGACGGCTCGTACTCCTCGTACAAGAACTGATACGGCAGCGGTGAAACGGCGACTACGAGCCGTCCCGCATGGCGAGATTTCGCCGCCGCGCACACCGCCGCGGACACCACCGCTGACCCGACGTGAACACCGCCGCTCACCCGCCGCGCACACCGCCGCTCACCCGTCCCGCCCAGCGCAGCGCAGCGCGCCACGGACCGGCTGCGAGACTGGCCGCATGAACTACCGCGTGCCGCAGCCCGTCCCGCAGGTCATCCTCGACGACATCCGGGGGGCCCAGAAGATGCTCTCCGGCGTCTCCCGGGTGACCGCGATGGAGGGCAGCCGGTACCTCTCCTCGCTCACCGGATCCCCGGTCCACTTCAAGTGCGAGAACCTCCAGCGCACCGGCTCCTTCAAGCTGCGCGGGGCGTACGTGCGCATCGCGGGCCTGCGCCCCGAGCAGCGGGCCGCCGGGGTCGTCGCCGCCAGCGCGGGCAACCACGCCCAGGGCGTGGCGCTGGCCTCCTCCCTCCTCGGGGTCCGCTCGACCGTGTTCATGCCGGTCGGGGCGCCCCTGCCGAAGGTGGCCGCGACCCAGGAGTACGGCGCCGAGGTGCGGATGCACGGGCAGGTCGTCGACGAGACGCTGGCCGCGGCCCAGGAGTACGCGGACCGTACGGGCGCGGTGTTCATCCACCCCTTCGACCACCGCGACATCATCGCGGGCCAGGGCACGGTCGGCCTGGAGATCCTGGAGCAGTGCCCCGAGGTCCGCACGATCCTCGTCGGCATCGGCGGCGGCGGGCTCGCCGCAGGGGTGGCGGTCGCGGTGAAGGCGCTGCGCCCCGACGTCCGGGTGATCGGAGTCCAGGCGGCGGGCGCGGCCGCGTACCCGCCCTCGCTGAAGGTCGGGCACCCGGTGTCCATCGAGAACCCGAACACGATGGCGGACGGCATCAAGGTGGGCCGGCCCGGCGACATCCCCTTCAAAATCATTGGCGAGCTGCTGGACGACGTCCGTACGGTGTCCGAAGACGCGCTCTCCAGCGCGCTGTTGCTCTGCCTGGAGCGGGCGAAGATGGTGGTCGAGCCGGCCGGGTGCAGCCCGGTGGCCGCGCTGCTGAGCGAGCCCGAACTGTACGGCGACGGCCCGGTGGTGGCCGTGCTGTCCGGCGGCAACGTCGACCCGCTGCTCCTGCAGCGGATCCTGCGCCACGGCATGGCCGCCGCCGGCCGCTACCTGTCGCTGCGGCTGCGGGTGACCGACCGGCCGGGGGCACTGGCCGGTCTGCTGGGGGAGTTGTCAGTGGTGGATGCGAACGTGTTGGACGTGAGCCACGTGCGGACGGATCCGCGCCTGGGGCTCACGGAGGTGGAGGTGGAGCTGCACCTGGAGACGAAGGGGCCGAAGCACTGCGCGGAAGTCGCGCGGGCGCTGCACGGCGCGGGGTACAAGGTCATGGGCTAGCAAGCCCACCCCTCGGGGCGACACTCCCCGATCCGGTGGCGAGACGCGATATGACGCGATAGGTTGTCGCCCGTTCGGCCGAGCGAGGTCGGCTCGGCGCCCATAGGATTCGCGTAGGAATGTCACGATTCAACCGGTTCGATTCGCACTGGGAGCACCCATATGCCAGGCGCCATCTACGCCGAAGGTCTGGTCAAGACCTTCGGTGACGTAAGGGCTCTGGACGGCGTTGACCTCGATGTACCCGAAGGCACGGTCCTCGGTCTGCTCGGCCCGAACGGCGCGGGCAAGACCACGACCGTACGCGTCCTGACCACCCTCCTCCAGCCCGACAGCGGCAAGGCGGTCGTGGCCGGGATCGACGTCCTCAAACACCCCAACGAAGTCCGGCGCTCGATCGGCCTCTCCGGCCAGTTCGCCGCCGTCGACGAATACCTCACCGGCCGGGAAAACCTCCAAATGGTCGGCCAGCTCTACCAGATGGGCGCCAAGGCGGCCAAGGCCCGGGCCGCCGAACTGCTGGAGCGCTTCAACCTCGGCGACGCCGCCGACCGCACCGCCAAGACCTACTCCGGCGGCATGCGCAGGCGACTCGACCTCGCCGCGGCCCTCGTCGTCAGTCCGCCCGTGATGTTCATGGACGAGCCCACCACCGGTCTTGACCCACGCAACCGCCAGGCGCTGTGGGGCATCATCCAGGAGCTCGTCGCGGGCGGCACCACCCTGCTGCTCACCACGCAGTACCTGGAGGAGGCCGACCACCTCGCGCACGACATCTGCGTGGTCGACCACGGCCGGGTCATCGCGCGCGGCACCTCCGACCAGCTCAAGGCCCAGACGGGCGGCGAGCGCGTCGAGGTCGTCGTGCACGAGCGCGAGCACATAACGGACGCCCGCGAGGTGCTCGCCGGCTTCGGCAAGGGCGAGACCACCGTCGAGGAGCACACCCGCAAACTGACCGTGCCGGTCTCCGGCGGAGCCAAGCTGCTCGCCGAGGTCATCCGCGAACTCGACGGGCGCGGCATCGAGATCGACGACATCGGCCTGCGCCGTCCCACCCTGGACGACGTGTTCATCTCCCTGACCGGCCACGCGGCGGAGCGAGACGCCGAGGAGAACGGAGAGGCCCCCGACGACGCGAAGTCCAAGGGCGGCCGCAAGGACCGCAAGGAGGCGGCGAAGTGACCCTCACCTCCACGACCCCGGAGCTGGCGGCGACCCGCCCGCGCGGCGGCATCGTCCAGGGGATCAACGACTCCCTGGTGATGGCGAAGCGGAACCTGATCCGCATGTCCCGCATCCCCGAGATGGTCATCTTCGGGCTGATCCAGCCGATCATGTTCGTCGTGCTGTTCAGCTACGTCTTCGGCGGCTCGATGATGATCGGCGGCTCGACCAGCGCGAGCGACTACCGGAACTTCCTGATGGCCGGCATCTTCGCGCAGACCGTCACCTTCGCCACCGCCGGAGCCGGCGCGGGCATCGCCGACGACATGCACAAGGGCCTGATCGACCGCTTCCGGTCGCTGCCGATGGCCCGCGGCGCGGTCCTCACCGGCCGCACCCTGGCCGACCTCGTGCAGACCGCCCTGACCATGGTCGTCCTGGCGATCGTGGCGCTCCTCGTGGGCTGGCGCATCCACGAGGGCGTACCGAAGGCGATCGCGGGCTTCCTCCTGCTCCTGCTCCTGGGCTACGCCTTCTCCTGGATCGGCGCCCTGATCGGCCTGTCGGTGCGGACCCCGGAGGCGGCCACCTCGGGCGGCCTGATCTGGCTCTTCCCGGTCACCTTCATCTCCAACGCCTTCGTGCCCACCGAGAACATGGCGGGCTGGCTCCAGCCCATCGCGGAGTGGAACCCGTTCAGCGCGACCGTGCAGGCCTGCCGCGAACTCTTCGGCAACCCGGGTGTGTCGCCGTCGGACGCCTGGCCGATGCAGCACCCGGTGTGGGCCTCGCTGCTCTGGTCCGTCGTGATCATCGTGGTCTTCCGCACCCTGGCCGTGCGCAAGTACCGCTCGGCGACGGCGTAGGCACCGCAGGCACCGCAGGCACCGCAGGCACCGCAGGCACCGCAGGCACCGCAGGCACCGCAGGCACCGCAGGTATCGCAGGCACGCAGGGGTCACCTCGCCCCGGAAACACCTCGCCCCGCCGGGCAGCAGCCCGGCGGGGCGAGGTGTTCAAAGAGAGGGGGTGATCAGCCGGTGAAGGGCTTGACGTCGAGGATCTTGACCGAGGCCTGCTTGCCGTTCGGCAGCTCGTACTGGGCGTCCTCGCCGATCTTCTTGCCCAGTACGCCGAGGCCCAGCGGGGACTGCGGGGAGTAGGTCTCGAAGTCCGAGGACGCGTACTCGCGCGAGGCCAGCAGGAACTCCATGGTGTCGCTCTCGTCACCGTCGAAGGCGATCTTGACCAGGGTGCCGGGGGCCACCTCGCCGTCGGAGGCGGGGGCGGTGCCGACCTTGGCCTTCTCCAGCAGCTGAGTGAGCTGGCGGATGCGGAGCTCCTGCTTGCCCTGCTCCTCCTTGGCCGCGTGGTAACCGCCGTTCTCACGGAGGTCACCCTCCTCGCGGGCGGCCGCGATCTTGATCGTGATCTCCGACCGTGCGGGACCAGAGAGGTACTCCAGCTCGGCCTTCAGCTGGTCGTACGCCGCCTGGGTCAGCCAGGTGACGCTCTCGCTCGTCTGGGTCACGGGTGCTCCTCGTCGGTACAGGGACAACAAAGCCGCCAGCGGCGGACGAAACCACGAGCCTAACAATTCGGGAAGAAAAGGGGGAGGACGCCAGGTGTGTGAACTGCGTCAGGTCAGCCCGCGGAACCGGCCACGCGGCAGCCGACCAGCTCGATCATCGTGGCGCGGTTGGTGGTCTTCAGCGTGACCATCTCGTCCACGCGCCCGCTCTTCTGCGCGAAGGTGAAATCGGCCCGGCCCACCTCGCCGTGCCCCTCGTCCTGGGAGCTCAGCGTGCACACTCCGGTCTCGGAGGCTTCCTTGCGCACCTCGAGGTGCACCTCGACCGCGGTGTCGGAGACGACCTTGAACTTGATGACCTCGGCGCTCACGCGCTGCCCGGCCACGTAGTCCCAGCCGATCCAGCCGACCACACCCAGCAGCCCGACCCCGAGGACCGAACCGATGATCTTGAGCTTGCGGTCCGCGCGTTCGTCCGCCGACCGGCCGTAGCGGCCCTCGGGCAGCTCTTCGCGCACCGCGCTCATCGATCGTTCCCTTCGAGGTGGGCGAACCATGGAAATCCCAGCCCGGGGAGGGCGGTCCCGCCATCGTAGACGCGGAGTACCTCGGTTCTCTTCGCACCCGCTGTGATCTGCGCTTTCCGGCATTGTCAGCGGGCTCGGTTAGGTTGATCGCATGACGGCAGGACAGGAGACGGAGGTGGCCGGGCTTGCTCGGTTCACCTACCGGCTTCGCGTGTCTTCCACCGCGCTCGCCGGGTTGTCGGGCGAGTGGGCGCGGTGCCGGTGGCTCTGGAACGAATGCTGTGCCCGGTCGCAGAAGGCCCGGGCCGAGAATGAGGAGTGCGGTCCGGCCCGGCTGGACAAGATGCTGACCGAAGCCCGCAACCGCAACACCTGGTTGGGTGACGGCAGCAGCGTTCCGCAGCAGCAGTTGGTGCGGGACTTCGGGAAGTCCCGTGCCAAAGCCTTGGAGGACATCAAGGCCCGGTTGCCGATGCGGCAGCGGGCGGGAATGCCCAAGTACAAGAAGAAGGCCAAGGCCGATCCGAGCCTGAACTACACCCGGCGCGGTTTTCGGATCAAGGACGGCCGCCTGCACCTGGCGGGCGGCATCAGCCTCACCGTGGTGTGGTCCCGCTTACTTCCGGCGGCCCCGTCGAGCGTGCGGATCTACCGCGACACCCTCGGGCACTGGTACGCGTCCTTCGTAGTCCCCGCCGAA
Organism: Streptomyces sp. NPDC059957; assembly: GCF_042730015.1. Taxonomy (NCBI): domain Bacteria; kingdom Bacillati; phylum Actinomycetota; class Actinomycetes; order Kitasatosporales; family Streptomycetaceae; genus Streptomyces; species Streptomyces sp. NPDC059957. The sequence continues at coordinate 23,963 of NZ_JBHWMB010000018.1, forward strand.
GCCCAGCCGCTCCCGGGAACGGGCGCGGTGATCGGCATCGACTGGGGCGTGAAGGAGACCGCGACCACCACCAGCGACTCCCATGACCTCCCGCACGCCGAGCACGGCAAGAAGGCCGCTGACAGGCTCGCGCGCTATCAGCGGATGATGGCCCGCCGGAAACCGGCGAAGGGCAGGCGCGGGTCGAGGGGCTACCGGGCGGCAAGGAAGCTGACGGCGAAGCTCTATAAGCAGGTGGCCCGGCAACGCCAGGACGGCGCCCGGAAGTGGGCCAAGATGGTCGTCCGCGACCACGACGCCCTTGCTGTGGAGGACTTCCGCCCGAAGTTCCTCGCCAAGTCCGCCATGGCACGTAAAGCGGCCGACGCCGCGGTCTCCACCACTAAGCGTGAGCTGATCAACATGGCTCGCAAGCACGGGCGTATCGTGCACGTGGTCCATCCCGCGCACACCACGATGGATTGCGCGCAGTGCGGAGCGAGAACCAAGCACGCACTGCCTCTCTCGGAACGAACCTACACCTGCACCGTGTGCGGAGCGGTGTCCCCCAGGGACAAGAACTCCGCCCGCGTCATGCTGGTCCGGGCTGGTCTCAACCCGGCTGGTGCTGATCGTGTAAGAGCTGAGGGGCCGCAGGCCCACAGCCAACGTGAGCCAGGAATCCCCGGCCCTCAGGATCGGGGAGGATTCAATATAGAAGGCGCCCGCCTGAACGACTCAAAGAGGATCCTGTCTTGACCGAGCAGCTTCGACTGATGGCCGTCCACGCCCACCCCGACGACGAGTCGAGCAAGGGCGCGGCCACCATGGCCAAGTACGTGTCCGAGGGGGTGTCCGTGCTGGTCGTGACCTGCACCGGCGGCGAGCGCGGCTCCGTCCTCAATCCCAAGCTCCAGGGCGACAAGTACATCGAGGAGCACATCCACGAGGTCCGCGCCAAGGAGATGGACGAGGCGCGCGAGATCCTCGGCGTCGACCAGGAGTGGCTGGGATACGTCGACTCCGGGCTCCCCGAGGGCGACCCGCTGCCCCCGCTGCCCGAGGGCTGCTTCGCCCTGGCGGACGTCGACGAGGCGGCCGGCCGCCTGGTGAAGAAGATCCGCGCCTTCCGGCCGCAGGCCGTCACCACGTACGACGAGAACGGGGGCTACCCGCACCCCGACCACATCATGACCCACAAGATCACGATGGTGGCCTTCGATCACGCGGCCGACACCGAGAAGTACCCCGAGGCCGAGTTCGGCCCGGCGTACCAGCCGCAGAAGCTCTACTACAACCAGGGCTTCAACAAGCCGCGCACCATCGCCCTGCACGAGGCGCTGCTCGCCCGCGGCCTGGAATCCCCGTACGGCGAGTGGCTGGAGCGGTGGAAGGAGTTCGAGCGCAAGGAGCGGACCCTGACCACCCACGTGCCCTGCGCCGACTTCTTCGAGATCCGTGACAAGGCGCTCATCGCCCACGCCACGCAGATCGACCCCGACGGCGGCTGGTTCCGCGTCCCGATGGAGATCCAGAAGGAGGTCTGGCCGACGGAGGAGTACGAGCTCGCGAAGTCCCTCGTGGACACTTCCCTCCCCGAGTCCGACCTCTTCGCGGGCATCCGGGAGAATGCGTAGCTATGAGCGCTACGCACGAAGCAATCGTCCAGCTCCTCCCCCTGGCCGGCGACACCTTCGACAAGAACAAGGTGACCCCGGGCCTCCTCGGATTCGTCGTGTTCGCGGCCCTCGCCCTCGGGGTGTGGGGCCTGATGAAGTCGATGAGCCGCCACATGGGCCGCGTCGACTTCAAGGAAGCACCGGAGCCCGCCCCGACGGAGGGCACGCGCACCCCGTAGGGGCCGCCCAGGTGTGGTGACCGCCGCCCGGCCCTCCTTCGCGGCCCGGCGGCGGGTCTCCGCGCGCCCTACACCGAGGGCAGTGTCACCGGGACGCCCATGATCTCCCGCGAATGCAGGTTCGGTACGAGCGACAGCCGCCACGCCTGCCAGCCCTCCGCCGGGTCCACCCCGCGTCCCAGGATCACCGTGTAGGACTCCAGGCAGTCCTCCAGCCGCCCGTCCCGCATCGGGTGCGGGGCCGCCGCCAGCCGCGCCAGCTCCGTCCGCGCCTCGTCCGGGGCCGCCGGGAGCGCGTACGGCAGGAGCGTGCAGCGCAGGAAGCGCGCCCAGTCCTCCCCGCGCCGGTCCCCGTACGAGATGAACAGCCGCACCGCCTCCTCGCACAGGTCCAGCGCCTGCCCGGTCCGCCCGTTGCCCGCGTCCACCACCGCCAGCTCCAGGCAGGTCCAGGCCTCCCCGTGGGCCAGCCCGATCCGCCGGAAGTCCGCCCGCGCGTCCACCAGCAGCTGCCGGGCGAAGCCGGAGTTCTTCAGGTTCCCCGTCTGCGCCGCCCGCTGGTCGCGCGTGACCCGGCCCGAGTGGTGGCGGGCGTGCGCCAGCCCGTACACGTCCCGCATCCGGGAGAACATCGTGCGGGCCCGCTCCAGCTCCCGCACCGCCCGGTCCCGCTCCCCGGCCTCCTCCAGCGCCTGGCCCAGGTAGTACAGCGTCCACGCCTCGCCGCGCGCGTCCTCCGCCTCCCGGTGCCGGGCCAGCGCGTCCCGCAGCCGGTCCAGCGCCGGCCCCGGATCCCCGTCGACCACCCGGGCCCGGCCCAGCTGGGTCAGCGCCCACGCCTGGCCGCGGTCGTCGCGCGTGCGCCCGTACAGCTCCAGCGCCAGGCGCAGCTCCGCTTCCGCGCGCGGCACCTCGCCCAGGCGCAGGTACACCTGGCCGAGCTGCAGGTGCGCCCAGGCCTCGCCGTGCACGCTCTCGCTCTCGCGGTGCAGTCCCAGGGACTCGCGCAGCAGCCGCAGCGCCTCCGCGAGGTGCGCGCGGTCGCGCTCCACCGCGCCGAGCGCGTGCAGGCCCCACGCCCGGTCGCCCGCCAGCTCGTCCGGGGCCTGGAGCACCAGCGCCTCGCGGATGCGGGCCGAGGCCTCGGGGAGGTTGCCCTGGTGGTGCAGGGTGATGCCCAGCGAGACCAGGGCCATGCCCGCGCCGGCCTCCTGCCGGGCCTCCTTGTACTGGTCGACCAGCGAGGTCAGGGTGGTGCGGGACTTGTCCAGCTCGCCGAGCTGGCGGGCCGCGATGCCCGTACGCCACTGCACCGAGCGGACCAGCAGGCCCTGGTCGACGGCCTGCGTCAGCTCGTTGATCTCACCGAGCCGGTACAGGTCGCCGCGCAGCAGACAGAAGTCGCAGAGCGCGCCCAGCAGGTCCAGTACGGCCTGCTGGTCCACGCCCTCCGAGTGCCGCAGCGCCGCCGTGATGAAGCTCGACTCGTCGTCCAGCCAGCGCAGGGCCGCGTCCAGGGAGACGAACCCGTGCCCGCCGACCGTGCTCGCCTTGGACAGGGCGTTCGCCCGCGTGGACATCTTCCCGTCGACCATCCGGATCACCGAGTCGGCGAGCTGCGCGTACGTACGGATCAGCCGCTCGTGCGCTGCCGCGGCGTCGGCCCGGTCCTCGTCCTGGGCGAGGCGCGCGGCCGCGTACGCGCGCACCGCGTCGTGCATCCGGAACCGGTCCCCGCGTACGTGGTCCAGCAGCCCCGCCCGCGCCAGCTCGCGCAGCAGCCGCCCGGCCTCCGCCTGGTCCGCGTCGATCAGCGCCGCGGCGGCCGCCGCCCCCAGCGAGGCCCGGCCCGCCAGCGTCAGGCGGCGCAGCAGCCGGCGCCGCTCCTCGGGCAGGGCCGCGTAGGCCAGGTCCAGGGCTGCTTCCAGGGAGCCGCCGGACTCCGGGGACTCCCCGACACCCCCCAGCGGGGCCAGCACGCGCAGCGCCAGCGGCAGGCCGGCGCCGAGCGCGAGCAGCGCGCGTACGGTCTCCTCCGGGTACGGGGCCGCGGGCGCGGCCACGCCTGTGCCTGTGCCTGTGCCTGCGCCGGCGCCTGCTCCTGTGCCGGCGGGCGGCTCCGCCCCTGCGACGCCCACCTTCGCGTCTCCCGCCGCTGCGGCACCCGTAGCCCCGGCACCCGTAGCCCCGGCACCCGCGCCCGACAGGTCCGCGCCGCCCGCCGGAGCCGCGCCCACCGCCCGGAGCAGCTCCGCACCGGCCTCCTCCGCCAGCCGGGTCACCGGCAGCTGGTACACCCAGGCCGCCAGGTCCGCGGGCAGCTCCAGCGGCTCCCGGGCCGTGACCAGGACCAGGCTCTCGGAGCGCTCGGGCACGAGCATCCGTACCTGCGCGGCGTCCACGGCATCGTCCAGGACCACCGCCACCGGGGTCCCCTGCACATGCTGGTGGTACAACTCGCCGAGCCTGCGCACCTGTTGATCCGCCGACGAGCCCTCGCGGAACAGCAGCTGCTCACGGGGCGCGCCGAGCCGGTTCATCAGGTGCAGCAGCGCCTCGCGGGTCGGCAGCGGACTCTCGGAGGCTCCGCCGCCGCGCAGGTCGACCACGCAGGCGCCCCGGAACTGGTCCCGCAGCGCCTGCGCCGCGTGCAGTGCGAGCGTGGTGCGGCCCACCCCGGGCTCGCCGTGCAGCACCACGACCACCGGCCGGGTCTCGGTGCTCGCCCGGGCGCTGTGCACCCATTGGGCGATCCGGGCCAGCTCGGCCCGCCGCCCGATGAACGCACCTTCCAGTGCGGGGAGTTGACCGAAAGACTGCTCCAGCATGGCCCGCCGGCGGGCCTCGGCGCTGCGATTGGCGCCGCGGAGCTGGAGGGCGGAGCCGCCGTTGCCGCCGCTCCCGTTCACCTTGTGCGGGGCGTGCGAAGCCGCCGCCACCTTGCGCTGCTGCTCGAGGAAGGGGCGGATCCCGCGCACCTCCAGCGCCGACAGCCACTGCAGCTTGAGCTGCTCCGCGCCGCCGGGCCGGCCCGCCTCCCCGGCACGCCGGTTCGCCGCGGGCAGGTGCAGGGCGGTCACCTTGACCACGGTCGCCGTCGCCCCGGCCACGCCCACCACGGCGCCGGTGGTCAGCGAGGTGCCGACCGCCACGCTGAAGGCCAGGTCGGCCACGATCGCGGCGGCGGCCGCGACCCCCGTGACCAGCAACGCCGTAGAGGTGTTCGCCCGCCGGAAGGCCTCACCGAGCGACTCGTCCCCGGCCGCCGCCTCGTCCAGGGCGCGGGTGTACGCCTCGTACTCGGTGGCCGCACTCGCCGCGAGCGCGTCCAGAGCCTGCTTGCCGCGCGCCAGCAGCGCCGCCTTGGCCTCGGGAGTGCCCGCCGCCCCGCCCGCTCCCCGCCGGGACTCCTCCTCCACGGCCCGCCCCAGCAGCCGCTCGGCCTCACCGCGATGACTGTCCCGCATCGGCAATCCCCCTCAGAGAGCTCCGGCACCGTGCCACAAGTGTCCTTCGGGACGGTCGTAAGCGCGAGGGAATCTGAGCTAGTTCAGAGGGAGTTGGCGCGCAAGCGGTCGCTTATGGTGTGCCGATGACCAGACGTTGGGGGACTCCGGTACTGAGCGCGACGGCAACGGCCCTGCTCCTGGTGGCGACCGGCTGCGGGCTCCTGCCGCCGGAACCGGTGCCCACCCGCGGCTTCTGGCTCCACTACGAAAAGCCCGCGTCGGCCGACAAGGACGGCGCCCGGTTCCTCCGCAACTGGCAGCTCGCCGAGTTCACCCTCGCCGACCTCAACGCCTACGTCGACCTCCCCCACCTGGTCACCGTCCTCGCCAAGTCCTGCCACGGCGAAGGCACCGGCTACGACCCGGACACCCACACCATCGAGCTCTGCTACGACGACCTGACCGAGCAGCGCGAACACTTCGACGACGAGGACCTCTCGGAACTCGTCCGGGAGACGATCCACCACGAGGCGGGCCACGCCCTCATCGACGCCCTGGACCTCCCGGACGAGGGAGCCCGCGCCGAGGAGGACGCCGCCGACCGCTTCGCGCAGGTGGCCCTCCTGACCCGCGACCCCGAAGGCGACGAAACCCTCCTGATGGCCGCCCGCGCCTACGACCTGTCGGCCGCCGACGACCCCACCCCCGACCCCGCGGACGAACACGCCCCGGACGCCACCCGCGCCGAATCCCACCGCTGCGCGGTCCAAGGAGCCTTCCCGACCCGCCACACATCCCTGGCGACCCCGGAGCGCACCGACTGCCCCACCACGTGGACCCACACCCGCGACACCTGGACCCGTGACCTGGCCCCGCTGCTGCGGCACTGACCTGCGCGTCACCCGATCGTCGGCCCGAACCGGCGGACCGATGGCCCGGTCATGAGTCGGACCCCGGGTGGTGCGGCAGGATGGCCCCATGCCGAACCGCCTCGCGAACGAGACCTCGCCGTACCTGCTCCAGCACGCCGACAACCCCGTCGACTGGTGGCCCTGGTCCCCGGAGGCCTTCGCGGAGGCGCGGGAGCGCGGGGTGCCGGTGATGCTCAGCGTCGGATATTCGAGCTGCCATTGGTGTCATGTCATGGCCAACGAATCCTTCGAGGACGAGCTGACGGCCGTCTATCTCAACGAACACTTCGTCAACGTCAAGGTCGACCGCGAAGAGCGGCCCGACATCGACGCCGTCTACATGGAGGCCGTGCAGGCCGCCACCGGGCAGGGCGGGTGGCCCATGACCGTGTTCCTCACCCCCGACGCCGAGCCCTTCTACTTCGGGACCTACTTCCCGCCCGAGCCCCGGCACGGGATGCCCTCCTTCATGCAGGTGCTCGAAGGCGTGCGCACCGCGTGGGTCGGGCGGCCCGAGGAGGTGGCGGAGGTCGCGCAGCGGATCGTACGGGACCTCTCGGGGCGCCGGCTCGACTACGGGAAGGCCGGCACCCCGGGGCCCGAGGAGCTCGCGAAGGCGCTGCTCGGGCTGGTGCGGGAGTACGACTCCACGCGCGGGGGGTTCGGCGGGGCGCCGAAGTTCCCGCCGTCCATGGTGCTGGAGTTCCTGCTGCGCCACCACGCCCGGGCCGGGTCCGAGGGGGCGCTGGAGATGGCGGCCGACACGTGTGAGGCCATGGCGCGGGGCGGGATCTACGACCAGCTCGGCGGCGGGTTCGCGCGGTACTCCGTGGACCGGGACTGGGTCGTGCCGCACTTCGAGAAGATGCTCTACGATAACGCGCTGCTCTGCCGGGTCTACGCCCACCTGTGGCGCACCACCGGGGACGATCTCGCGCGCCGGGTCGCGCTGGAGACCGCCGACTTCATGGTCCGCGAACTGCGCACCCAGGAGGGCGGCTTCGCCTCCGCGCTGGATGCCGACAGTGAGGACCCGGAGACCGGGAAGCACGTGGAGGGCGTCTACTACGCCTGGACTCCGGCCCAGTTGCGCGAGGTGCTGGGGGAGGAGGACGGGGAGCTGGCCGCCGCCTGTTTCGGGGTGACCGAGGAGGGGACCTTCGAGCACGGGATGTCCGTGCTCCAACTGCCCGCGCAGGGGCCGGACATCGGTGACGAGCGGCTCGCGGGCTTCAAGGAAAGGCTGCTCGCCGCGCGGCAGGCGCGACCCGCGCCCGGCCGGGACGACAAGATCGTCGCCGCGTGGAACGGGCTGGCGATCGCGGCCCTCGCCGAGTGCGGGGCCTTCTTCGACCGGCCCGATCTGGTCGAGCGGGCCACGGAGGCCGCCGATCTGCTCGTACGGGTGCACATGGACGGGATGGCCCGGCTCGCGCGGACCAGCAAGGACGGGCGCGTCGGGGTCAATGCCGGGGTGCTGGAGGACTACGGGGATGTCGCCGAGGGGTTCCTGGCGCTGGGGGCCGTCACCGGGGAAGGGGTCTGGCTGGAGTTCGCCGGGTTCCTCGTGGACCTGGTGCTGGACCGGTTCACCGCCGAGGACGGCTCGCTCTACGACACCGCGCACGACGCGGAGCGGCTGATCAGGCGGCCGCAGGACCCGACCGACACCGCGGCCCCCTCCGGCTGGACCGCCGCCGCCGGCGCCCTGCTCTCGTACGCCGCGCACACCGGCTCGCAGGCGCACCGTACGGCGGCCGAGCGGGCGCTCGCCGTGGTGCACGCGCTCGGGCCGCGCGCTCCGCGCTTCATCGGGCACGGGCTGGCGGTCGCCGAGGCACTGGTCGACGGGCCGCGCGAGGTCGCCGTGGTCGGCCACCCGGAGGATCCGGCGCGGGCCGAGCTGCACCGGGTCGCGTTGCTGGGGACGGCCCCCGGGGCGGTCGTGGCGACGGGTATGCCGGGGGCGGCGGACGGCAGTGGCGGGGAGTTCCCCCTTCTGGCCGAGCGCACGCTCATGCACGACCTCCCCACGGCGTATGTGTGTCGACATTTCGTCTGCGCGCGGCCTACGACCGATCCGGTCGAGCTGGCGGAGCAGTTGGGGACGGTTCGCCCCTGAAAGTGCTGGAGTAGCGTCAATTCCGCTTGTTTGAAGGTCACTTCGGCAACGCGGTTTTTATCTGGAAAGCGCCTACACGTCATGTTCGGTGCCTAGTCTCGTGACTTCGGAGTCACCGATCGGTCACTGACAGCGCCCTCGGGCGCAGGGGAAGCGCGCACCGGGGGTTGCGCACGCGGGGGGAATGGGGGACGGGGCGAGGGCGGCGGGCTGGGGAGCCTGCCGCGCGTCCGTCCCCGGGGGGTCTGGGGAATCGCCGCCTGCGGTTGCGGCATGTCTGTGGGGGACGCTTTGTTCATATCCGTGTTCATTTGTGTCGTTTCGCTCGCACTCTTCTGGATGGCGGCGTTCACGCTCTGGTGGCAGATGCACGCCTGGCGGACGCCCGAGACGCTCGCCTCGACCCGTTTCGACCGCCCCGACGGCGGCGGCCGGCTGGCCTTCTCCCTGCTCCTGCCCGCCCGCCACGAGCAGGCGGTCCTGGAGCACACCATCGAGCGGCTCCTGGAATCGAGCCACCGCGACTACGAGATCATCGTGATCGTCGGCCACGACGACCCCGGGACGGCGGAAGTGGCCGAACGCGCGGCCGCCCGCGCGCCCGGTCTCGTACGCGTCATCACCGACCACCACGAGGTCAAGAACAAGCCGAAGGCCCTCAACACGGCCCTCCCGCACTGCCGGGGCGACATCGTCGGCGTCTTCGACGCCGAGGACCAGGTCCATCCCGAGCTGCTGTCCCACGTGGACCACGCCTTCCGCGCCACCGGCGCCGACGTGGTCCAGGGCGGGGTCCAGCTCATCAACTTCCACTCCAGCTGGTACAGCCTGCGCAACTGCCTGGAGTACTTCTTCTGGTTCCGCTCCCGGCTGCACCTGCACGCGGAGAAGGGGTTCATCCCGCTCGGCGGCAACACCGTCTTCGTGCGCACCGAAGTCCTGCGCGAGGCCGGCGGCTGGGACCCGAACTGCCTCGCCGAGGACTGTGACCTGGGCGTACGGCTGTCCTCCGTCGGCAAGAAGGTGGTCGTCGCCTACGACTCCGACATGGTGACCCGCGAGGAGACCCCGGGGTCCCTGGTCAGCCTGCTCAAACAGCGCACCCGCTGGAACCAGGGCTTCCTCCAGGTCTACCGCAAGAAGGACTGGCAGCAGCTGCCCGGCCGCGGCCAGCGCTGGCTGGCCCGCTACACGCTGATGACCCCGTTCATGCAGGCCACCTCCGGGGTCGTCATCCCGGTGAACTTCGCCGTCGCCGTCTTCCTCGACGTGCCCGTCGGCGTCGCGATCGTCACCTTCCTGCCGATGATCACCGCGATGGTGACCTTCGTCTTCGAAGTGGTCGGCCTGCACGACTTCGGCCGCCAGTACGGGCTGCGGGTGCGCTTCACGCACTACGTCAAGCTCGTGGTCGGCGGCCCGTTCTACCAGGTGATGCTGGCCGGCGCCGCGATCCGCGCGGTCTGGCGCGAGCAGCGCGGACGCAACGAGTGGGAGCTCACCAGCCACACCGGAGCCCACCTCGCGCCCACCGGCACCTCGAGCACCCTGACCCGAGAGGACAGCCCCCAGTGACCACCACTCTGCCCACGGCCACTGATCCCCAGCCCGGTGCTGCCACCACGACCGACACCACGACCGACGCCTCCACCGACGCCTCCACCGACGCCTCCACCGGGACCGCTCTCGTCCCGCGCCGGCGCTCCGGCGGACTCGGGGTCCGCCCGCCCGCGCCCGCCCGGCCGCTCGTCCGGTTCCGCTCCTCGCGCCCCGACCTGCTGCTGTGCGGGGTCCTGCTGCTCGCGATCCTGCTCGTGCAGGGCTGGAACATCACCAACTTCCCGACGCTCAGCGACGACGAGGGCACCTACCTCGCGCAGGCCTGGGCCGTCCAGCAGGGCAAGGGGCTGGCCCACTACACCTACTGGTACGACCACCCCCCGCTCGGCTGGATCCAGATAGCGGGCCTGACGTACCTGCCGTCCCTGTTCGTGCCCGACTCGATGACCGTCGCGCCGATGCGGTTCTCGATGCTCGCGGTCTCCGCCGCCAGCGCGGTCCTGCTGTACGTGCTCGCGCGCCGGCTCTGGCTGCCGCGCTGGGCGGCGGGTCTCGCCATGGGCCTGTTCGGGCTCTCCCCGCTCTCCGTCGTGCTCCAGCGGGAGATCTTCCTCGACAACATCGCCGTGATGTGGATGCTGCTGGCCTTCTGTCTCGCCGCGTCCCCCAGCCGCCACCTGTGGCACCACTTCGCCTCCGGACTGGCGGCCGCCACCGCCGTGCTGACCAAGGAGACGATGCTGGTGGTGCTCCCGGCGCTGCTGGTGACGATGTGGCGCCACAGCCACCGCGACACCCGCAAGTTCGCCGTCACCGGAGCGGTCACCGCCTGCGTGCTCATCGGGGTGACGTATCCCCTGTACGCGCTGCTCAACGCCGAGCTGATGCCCGGCTCCGGTCACGTCTCCCTCATCGGCGGGATCGTCTACCAGATGGGCCGGGCCGGTTCCGGCTTCATCCTCGACCCCGGCTCCGGCTCGCACGGGGTCTTCGAGTCCTGGCTCTACTACGACACCGTGCTGCCGCTCGGCGGCCTGGCCGGCGCCGTCCTGCTGCTCGTCACCATCCGCTGGTCGGTCACGGCGCGCGCGCTCGCGGGCCCGGCGCTGGCCGTGGTCATCCTCGGCCTGGTCGCCCTGCGGCCCTCGGGCTACCTCCCGGCGATGTACGTGATCCAGGCGCTGCCGTTCCTGGCGCTGGTCCTCGCCGGGGGCGCGGCCAGCGTCACCCACGCCGTGCTGCGCCGCCGCCGCGCGCCGGGGGAGCGGCGCGCCCTGGCCTACGGGCGGTGGGCGCTGATCGGCGTCCTGGCCGCCTCGGCCCTCGTGTACCTCGCCCCGCGCTGGTACGACGGCAACCGGACGGCGCTCACGGTCGACGCGAACGCCCCGTACCGGCAGGCCGCGGCCTGGCTCGGGCGCGAGGTGAGCGACCCCGCCACGACCCGGGTGCTGGTCGACGACGCGCTGTGGCTTGACGCCGTCCACCACGGGTTCGACCCGGGGCTCGGGGCCATCTGGTTCTACAAGGCCGACCTGGACCCGGCGGTCACCAAGACCCTGCCGGGCGGCTGGCGGGACATCGACTACGTGGTCTCCTCGCCCACCGTCCGGCGCGACGCGGCCCAACTGCCCAATGTGAAGGCCGCTTTGGAGAATTCGACGCCGGTCGCCGTCTTCGGCGAGGGCGAGGACCGCATCGAGATCCGGCGCACCGGCACCACGGCCAGCGCCGCCCCCACGGCCCGCACCGTCAACGGGAGTTGATCCGGCATGAGTGAAGACCTGTGGGTCCCGCACGCACCGCACGAGCCGCACGCGCCGCATGCCCCGCACCTGCCGGAGGCCGTCGTCCCGGCGCCCGCCCCGGGCAGTGTCACCCTCATCATCCCGACCTTCAACGAGGAGGGAAACGTAGCGGAGTTGCTGCGCAGGCTGGCCGCCGCGCTGCCCGCGCACCTGCCCTGCTCGGTGCTGTTCGTGGACGACTCCACGGACGACACCCCGGCCGCCATCGAGAAGGCGGCCCTGGAGTGCGCCTTCCCGGTGGCGGTCCTGCACCGCGAGACCCCCGCCGGAGGGCTCGGCGGGGCGGTCGTGGAGGGGATCGCGCGGGCGGACACGGACTGGATCGTCGTCATGGACGCCGACCTCCAGCACCCGCCCCACCTGGTTCCCGAGCTCGTCGGGGAGGGGGAGCGCACCGGCGCCGACCTGGTCGTGGCCTCCCGGTACATCGCCGGGGGCAGCCGGGCCGGGCTCGCCGGGAGCTACCGGATCGCCGTTTCGCGCGGAGCGACCTGGCTGACCAAGGGGCTCTTCCCGCGGGCCCTGCACGGGATCAGCGATCCGATGAGCGGGTTCTTCGCGATGCGCCGCTCGGCCGTCACCCAGGAGGCGCTGAAGCCGCTGGGCTACAAGATCCTGCTGGAGCTGGCCGTGCGCTGCCGGCCGGCGCGGGTCGCGGAGGTGCCCTTCGTCTTCCAGGAGCGCTTCTCGGGGGAGTCCAAGTCCACCGCCCGCGAGGGCCTGCGCTTCCTGACCCACCTGGCCTCGCTTCGGTCCGCGACCCCGCTGGCCCGCATGATCGGCTTCGGGCTCGTCGGGCTCTCCGGCTTCGTCCCGAACCTGGCCGCGCTGTGGATGCTCACGCACACCGGGATGAACTACCTGCTCGCCGAGGTGGTGGCGAACCAGGCCGGGGTGCTGTGGAACTTCCTCCTCATCGAGACCCTGCTGTTCCGCGACCGGCGGCGCCACCGCCGCTGGGCCGACCGGTTCGGGCGCTTCACGCTGCTGGCCAACGCCGATCTGCTGCTGCGGATACCGCTGATCGCGGTGTTCGTCGGCACGTGGGGCTTCGGCGTCATGTCCGCGACGGCGCTCGCGCTGGTCGTCACCTTCGTCCTGCGCTTCGCGGCGACGGAGGCACTCGTCTACCTCCCGCGCAAGGCGGGCTCCACCCGCACGAGCTGAGTCACACGAGCTGAGTCACACGAGTCGAGTCACCCGAGTTGAGCCGCACGAAGGGATGCTCCCCATGGAGAGGAAGATCCGGCGCAGGGCAGGGTGGCGGGCCGCTCTGCTGGCCGTCGGGGCGATGACCGCGGGCCTGCTGCTGACGGCGCCGCAGCAGGCCACGGCCGGTCCGCCCAACCTGCTCACCAACCCCGGTTTCGAGACGGCCGGCCCGGCCGGCTCCGACATGCCCTCCTGCTGGTCCAAGTCCGGCTGGGGCGACAACGACTTCACCTTCACGACCGTCGCCGACGCGCACTCCGGCACCAAGGCGATGAAGGTCTCGCTCACCCGCCGGGTGGAGGGCGACCGCAAGGCGCTGGTCACCGAGAACGGCACCTGCGCCCCGACGGTCGTACCGGGCCGGCAGTACGACCTGTCGGCCTGGTACAAGTCGAACACCCCGGACGTGTCGGTGACCGTGTTCCGCCACGACACGACCGCCGGCTGGCAGTACTGGACCGACCTGCAGAATCCCCCCGTCAGCGCCGCGTGGGCGCGTACGGAGGTCCGTACGCCGGCGGTCCCGCCGGGCACCGACAAGATCGTGTGGGGCCTGTCCGTCTACGGGGTGGGCACGCTCACCACCGACGACTACGCGCTGGAGGAGGTGGGCGTGCCCCCGCCGCTGCCCACCTGCACGGGCACGGCCACGGAGTGCGCGAAGGGCAAGTGGGAGGTGACCGCCGCCAAGAACCCGGTGCGCTCCATGCACGCCGTCGTGCTGAAGAACGGCAAGGTGCTGCTGATCGCGGGCTCGGGCAACGACATCGCCCAGTTCAACGCGGGCACCTTCACCTCCGCCGTGTACGACCCGGCGAACGGCTCGTTCAAGACGATCCCGACGCCCGTGGACATGTTCTGCTCCGGCCACGTGCAGCTGTCCGACGGCCGGGTGCTGGTGATGAGCGGGAACAAGGGCTATCCGTCGGCCGACGGCACGATCGGCTACCAGGGGCTGAAGGACTCGTACACCTTCGACCCGGCGACCGAGAAGTACACGAAGACCAACGACATGAACGGCGGGCACTGGTACCCGTCGGCGACGATCCTCGGCAACGGCGACGTGATCTCCTTCGGCGGGCTGAAGGAGGACTCCACGGGCAACGTGACGGCGGAGAAGTTCTCGGCGGCGCAGAACAAGTGGCTGCCGATGAACGAGGTCAACCAGACCTGGTCGTACTGGGGCCTGTACCCGTCGATGATCCTGATGCAGGACGGGCGGCTCTTCTACTCGGGCAGCCACACCTTCGGCAACGGCACCCAGGGGACCGGCGCCTCCGTCTACGACTACGCGGCCAACACCATCAGCGACGTGCCGGGCTTGCGCAACAAGGACCAGCGCGACGAGTCGGCGAGCGTGCTGCTGCCCCCGGCGCAGGACCAGCGGGTCCTGACCATCGGCGGCGGCAACAACGAGACCAATCCGGCGGCGAACCGGATCACCGACATCATCGACCTGAAGCAGCCGAGCCCCGCCTACACGGCCGGCCCGGACCTGCCGCAGGGCCTGGTCGACCAGGGAGCGGGCAAGCGCCCGCAGACCGGCGCCGAGGGCAAGATGTACGTGTCCGCCGTGCTGCTGCCGGACGGCAAGGTGCTGGAGACCGGCGGCGCCCTGCACGACCGGGCCGACCCGGTGTACGAGGCCTCGTTCTTCGACCCGGTGACCAACACCTACCAGCCGGGGCTGGCCGCCGACCCGATCCCGCGGGGGTACCACTCGGCGTCGTTCCTGATGCCGGACGGCCGCGTCATGTCGGTCGGGGACAACCCGGGCAACGGCACGTACAACCACAACGTCTCGATCTACAGCCCGCCGTACCTCTTCAAGGGGGCGCGCCCGCAGATCACCTCGGTGATCGACAACCAGTGGGTGTACGGGGACACGCAGCGGATCACCGTCAACCGGGCGGTCGCCAAGGCGGAGCTGATCCGTCCGGCGGCGGTCACCCACTCCTCGGACCCGAACCAGCGGTTCGTGGACCTGCCGCTGACGGTCGTCAACGGCACCACCATCGATCTGAACGTCACCAGCAACCCGAACCTGGCGCCGCCCGGCTGGTACATGCTCTTCGCGGTCGACGCGAACGGCATCCCCTCGATCGCGCAGTGGGTGCACCTGGGCGGCCCGTCCGCCCTGGCGGCCGCCGCCGAGCCGCCGAGCGCGCACGAGCACACCTTCGCGAACGAACTGGCCGCCCCGAAGAAGAACCCCGCGAAGCGGGACTCGGCCCCGGTGGCCCCGAGCGTGGCCGGCTGCGACCGGCACTACGGCACGGCCAACGTGTGCGTGCCCACGCGGTTCCCGGCGGAGGTGAAGGCGACGACGAAGGCCCGCTGCGACTGGCTGGCCGCCCACAAGTACCCCGGCCGCCTGAAGGTCAACGGCAGCGACCCGCTGCGCCTGGACCCGGACGGCGACGGCTACGCCTGCACGTAGGCGCCCGGTACGAGGCGGGGCCCTGACCGCTCGCGCGGCAGGGCCCCGCTTCGCTCAGTGGGTGTACGCGGCGATCGAGATGCCCACGTAGTGGGCGACGAAGGCGGCCAGGGTCAGGGAGTGGAAGACCTCGTGGAAGCCGAAGAAGCGCGGTGAGGGGTCCGGTCGCTTCATGCCGTAGATGACGCCGCCGACGCTGTAGAGCAGGCCGCCGACGATGATCAGGACCAGGACGGTGATGCCGCCGGTGCGCATGAAATCGGGGAGGAAGAAGACCGCCGCCCAGCCCATGGCGATGTAGCAGGGGGTGTAGAGCCAGCGCGGGGCGCCGACCCAGAAGACGCGGAAGGCGATGCCGGCGGCGGCCGCGATCCACACCGCCCACAGCAGGGTCCGGCCGGTGGAGTCCGGCAGGAGCAGCACGGTCAGCGGGGTGTACGTGCCCGCAATGATCAGGAAGATGTTGGCGTGGTCGAGCCGCCGCAGGACGGCCTCGCCGCGAGGTCCCCACGTACCGCGGTGGTAGACGGCGCTGACTCCGAAGAGCAGGCACGCGGTGAGGATGTACACCCCGCACGCCACCCGGGCCCGGGTGGAGTCGGTGAAGGCCATCAGGACGAGGCCGGCGATCACCACGGCGGGGAACATGCCGGTGTGGAGCCAGCCGCGCATGAGCGGCTTGGCCTCCTGATCGGCGGGTTCGACCACCGGAGCGGCCACGGCAGCGGCGTCAGAAGTCATGGCGGCCATGCTACCTACGGTTGCGTAGGTTTCCGTTAGTGCGCTTTACGGAAGATTGACCGGAGTGGCGATGCTCACGTGAGAGGCCCTCTGGACATATGCGCACACGCACCGGATGATCAGATGAGTGCGGTCGACACCGGATGAGCGGAGCGCGAAGCGTCCGGGTCGCGGCCCCCACGGGGCAACACAAATCAAACCCCTCAACAAGGAGCGATCGTGGCGCGCGACATCGCGGCTGGCACCACTTCCGAAGTCCCCACCAAGCACCAGGAGCTCGTCACCTGGGTCGGGGACATCGCTGCCCTGACCCAGCCGGACCGCATCGTGTGGTGCGACGGCTCCGAGGCCGAGTACGAGGCCCTCTGCGAGGAGCTCGTCTCCAAGGGCACCTTCAAGAAGCTGGACCCGGCCAAGCGCCCGAACTCGTACTACGCCGCCTCCGACCCCTCCGACGTCGCGCGCGTCGAGGACCGGACCTTCATCTGCTCCGAGAAGGAGGAGGACGCGGGCCCGACCAACCACTGGAAGGCCCCTTCCGAGATGAAGGAGCTGTTCGCGGGCAAGGGTGAGGATGGCGGCATCTTCCGCGGCTCCATGAAGGGCCGCACGATGTACGTCGTCCCCTTCTGCATGGGCCCCCTCGGCTCGGAGCTCTCCGCGATCGGCGTCGAGATCACCGACTCCGCCTACGTCGCGGTCGCCATGCGCACCATGACCCGCATGGGCCAGGCCGTCCTCGACGAGCTCGGCACCGACGGCTTCTTCGTCAAGGCCGTCCACACCCTCGGCGCTCCGCTCGCCGAGGGCCAGGACGACGTGCCGTGGCCGTGCAACACCACCAAGTACATCTCGCACTTCCCCGAGACCC
Organism: Streptomyces sp. NPDC059957; assembly: GCF_042730015.1. NCBI lineage: Bacteria > Bacillati > Actinomycetota > Actinomycetes > Kitasatosporales > Streptomycetaceae > Streptomyces > Streptomyces sp. NPDC059957. The sequence goes on from NZ_JBHWMB010000018.1 coordinate 40,914, forward strand.
GTGAGATCTGGTCCTACGGATCGGGCTACGGCGGCAACGCCCTGCTCGGCAAGAAGTGCTACGCCCTGCGCATCGCGTCCGTCATGGCCCGCGACGAGGGCTGGCTCGCCGAGCACATGCTGATCCTCAAGCTCACCCCGCCGCAGGGCGAGTCGAAGTACATCGCGGCCGCGTTCCCGAGCGCCTGTGGCAAGACCAACCTGGCCATGCTGGAGCCGACCATCCCCGGCTGGACCGTCGAGACCGTCGGTGACGACATCGCCTGGATGCGCTTCGGCGAGGACGGTCGCCTGTACGCGATCAACCCCGAGGCCGGCTTCTTCGGCGTCGCGCCCGGCACCGGCGAGCACACCAACGCCAACGCGATGAAGACCATGTACGCGAACACCGTCTTCACCAACGTCGCGCTCACCCCCGACGGCTCCGACGTCTGGTGGGAGGGCATGACCGAAGAGGCGCCCGCCCACCTGATCGACTGGAAGGGCAACGCCTGGACCCCGGAGTCCGACACCCCGGCGGCCCACCCGAACGCCCGCTTCGCCGTCCCCGCCTCGCAGTGCCCGACGATCGCCCCCGAGTGGGAGGACCCCAAGGGCGTCCCGATCTCCGCGATCCTCTTCGGCGGCCGCCGCGCCTCCGCCGTGCCGCTGGTCACCGAGTCCTTCGACTGGAACCACGGCGTCTTCATCGGCTCGAACATCGCCTCCGAGAAGACCGCCGCCGCCGAGGGCAAGGTCGGCGAGCTGCGCCGCGACCCCTTCGCCATGCTGCCGTTCTGCGGCTACAACATGGGCGACTACATGGGTCACTGGGTCGACGTGGCCAAGGACAAGGACCAGGCCAAGCTCCCGAAGATCTACTACGTGAACTGGTTCCGCAAGAACGACGCGGGCAAGTTCGTGTGGCCCGGCTTCGGCGAGAACAGCCGCGTCCTGAAGTGGATCGTCGAGCGCCTCGACGGCACCGCCGAGGGTGTGGAGACCCCGATCGGCATCCTGCCGACCGTCGCCTCCCTGGACACCGACGGCCTGGACCTGCCCGCCGCCGACCTGGAGTTCCTGCTCACGGTCGACAAGGAGGTCTGGCGCGACGAGGCCTCCCTGGTCCCCGCCCACCTGAACACCTACGGCGACCACACGCCGAAGGAGCTGTGGGACCAGTACGAAGCGCTCGTCGAGCGCCTGGGCTGATCGGCTGAACCAGCTGATCGAGCCCCCACCGAACCCCTGCGGCCGGCTGTCCCCGGCCACGGGCTGACGCGGGATTCCCCGACCTAGGATTCCCTGCGACCTTCCAAATAGGTCGTGTGCGTCTGCTGACGGCGGGCCTCCGTTTCACGGAGGTCCGCCGTCATGCGTTCCGCTTCCTCCCGCAGCAGCGTCAGCTGCCGCTCCAGGTGGCGCTCGGGCGACTCGCCGCCCGCCGTGAGCCGGGTCCACCAGCGGGTCCGGTTGTAGGTGTCCACGCACTCCGGCACGTCCGTGCGGATCGCCCGGGTCAGCGCGTGCACCGCCTCCGGGTCGGCGGCCAGGACCCCGGCCACCCAGCCCGGCTCCAGCATCGCCGCGTACAGCCCCATCAGTCCGGTCAGCACCTCGGCGGGCTCCGACGGCAGGTCCACCTCGCCGACGTAGTCCTGCAGCCGCGCGAAGTCCTCCCGTACGAAGCCCAGTTGCTCGGCGGGCTCCGGAGGTACCGGCGGCGCCGGCACCTCCGGCGGGGCGACGAGCGCGCCCGCCCCGTACAGCCCGGCGACCACCACCGGCCAGTACGTGCCGGCCACCCCGGTGAGGGTCAGGCCCACCCCGAGGAGCCCGCAGGCGCTGCCGGCCAGGTTCTTCTTCGATTCGAGGTACTTCAGAGCCCTACTGGTAGCCACGGATCTCCTCGAAGGCTCCGTCCAGCGAACCGTTGCCGTCGGTGGCGTCGAAGAGCCGCCCGCCGGTCAGTTCGGTGATGTGGGCGAGTTCCTTGCGGTCCGAGTCGCCGAACAGCACCGCGAAGACCGGCGTGTGCTTCTGCGCCTCGGGCAGCCCCGCGTAGAAGGCGTCGAAGTGCTTGGCCCCGACGCCGGCGGTGTTCTCGCCGTCCGTCATCAGCACGATCGAGGTGAAGGCCTCCGTGTTGCCCTTGCCGAGCTGCTGGTACGCCGCCTCCAGACTGCTGTAGATCGCCGTGCCCCCGTCCGGCTGCAGCGCCTTCACGTCTGCCCGGACCGCGTCCAGGGCGGGGCCGGGGTTGCCCGGCTCGACCGCGTGCGTGCGGACCTTCTTCACCTTGTCGCCGAAGGGCAGCAGCGTCACTTCCTCACGGTCCCGGAAACGCTCTCCGGTGCCCGAACTCCCGGTCCCCGTCAGATCGGTGAGCGCCGCCTTCAGCCGGCCGATCCGGTCCTCCTCGGCCATCGACCCCGAGGTGTCCAGCACGTACACCGTGCGCGAGGGCCGGCGCAGCTCGTTCTCGTAGCTGGCCAGCAGTCCGTCCGCCACCGCGCGGGTGCCCGGGAAGGGCAGCTCCCGCCGCTTGTCCGGGTTCAGTCCGGCCGCCGGGGTCACCCCGGCCGCGACGGGCCGCCGGAAGGTCTTCTCGGTGATCGCCTTCTGCGCCTCGGCGCCGCGAAGGTACTCGGTCAGCACGCGCCCCGACTCGCGGGCCCCGGCCGGGGCCGAGGTCAGCAGGGTCAGCGGGTAGTGGGCCGTGACCACGCCGTCGAGCGGCCGGATCACCGTCAGGTCCGTCTTCGCGTCCCGGTTCATGGACAGCAGCACCGACTCGTAGTTCACCAGCGCGTCCACGTTCCCGCGCTGCGCGTACGCCGTCGCCAGCCAGCCCGAGGAGCCCGAGGTCAGCTTCTGCCCGGTGAAGAACTCCTTCAGCTTCGGCTGCGCCTTCGCCACGTCCGCGTCGGTCAGCGCCGCCTGTGCGCCCGAGAGCCCGGAGGCCACCGAAATCAGCGCGGAGAAACCGGAGTTGGAGCGCACCGGGTCGGTCATCCCGTACGTCAGCTTCCCGCCGGCCACCGCCTCGTGGACCGCCGACCAGGTCACCGACTCGGGCTTCCAGCCCAGTCGGGCCAGCGCCTCGGGCTTCACGCCGAGGGCGACGGGCGAGGACATCACCGGGGTCTCGCTCGACAGCTTCCCGGCGGCCTCGGGTCGCAGCCGCAGGTAGTCGTTGGAGGAGAGCCAGACGGCGTCGTACTTGCCGTCCGCCTTGCCGGAGGCGATCTGCTCGACCGCGTCGAGGGTGCCCGACATGCTCAGCTCGACGGTGATGCCGGTGGCGGCCTTCGCCGCCTTCAGCACCTCGTCCATGTCGGACAGCTCGCTGGAGGCCAGTACGCGCAGCTTGCCCTCCTGGTAGGAGGTCTGCTCCGGCTTCGCGTGGTCGGGGTCCTGCGTGCACGCGCTCGCCCCGAGCAGGGTGGCGGCGAGCGCCACCATCGCGGCGAGCCGTCTGCGCATCACGGCGCCATGGATGCTCATGCCGTTCATCGGGCGTCGCCGCCTTCCAGGGCGCTCGCGGTGCGGGTGCGCGCCAGGTACGCGGACGCGTTCTGGAGTTCGCCGGTGAGGGACTCCACGGTGGCGGCCATGTTCTCGGTGGCCTGCACCTTGAAGGTGTCGATGGTGTCGAGCGTCTTGTAGATCTGGGCGAAGGCCGTCCGCAGCGTCTCCGCGCCCACGGCCGGGTCGGCGGCGATCCGCTGGATCTCCCCGCTCTGCGTGGACAGCATCTCCGCGTTGCCGCGGATCAGGCCCTCGGTGGTGTCGCGCAGGGTGTTGATCTGCTTGATCACCTCGCCCTGGGTGTTCAGTGCCTGCGCCAGCATCACGGCGATCCGCAGCGCGGACACCGTCGTGGTCGCGGCCCGGTCGACGCCCTTGATCAGCTCTTCGTTGTTGCGGCGGACCACGTCCATCGCCAGGTAGCCCTGGGCGCAGACGGCCAGCTGGGTCAGCAGGTCCTGGTGCTTCTGCCGTACCGGGAACAGCACGTCCACGCGCAGCGCGTCGGCCTGCTGCGGGTCGCTCTGGCCGGCGATCCGCTGTTCGACGGCGGAGTCCAGGGCCTCGGTGAGCACCGCGTACTCCTGGAGCTTGCCCATGGTCTCCCAGAGGCGGGCGCGCTCGGTGTGCAGGGCGGCGTTGTCGCGCCGCAGCTCGTCCTGGCCGCCGCGCAGCGCGCCGACGATCCGGTTGAGGGTGGCCTGCGAGGAGGCGTACTTGGCCACGTGGTCGCGGAACTTGTTGCCGCCGGGCAGCTTGGAGATGAGCTTGCGCATGCCCTTCGCCGAGCTCTCGCTCGGGTCCAGGTCCTCCACGGTGCGGCGCAGTTCGACCAGTGAGCCCGCGACGCGGGCCTGGGCGTCGCCGCCACCGTCGGTGCCGAGGGAGCGTACGGCCCGCTCGAGCATGCGGTTGGACTGCTGGGCGGCGCCGCGGATGTCGGCGGAGCCGAGGCCGGCGATCTCCCCGATGCGGCTGGCGAACTCGGGGGAGCGGCTGTCGATGCCGGCCAGCGAGCCGACGTACTCCCCGGCCCGGCGGGCCATCTCCTCGCGCACCCCGTCCTGGAGCGGTACCAGGCCGGAGGCCTGCTCCCGCTTGACGGGAGCCACGGGTTCGGGAGCGGTGAGGACGAGCGGAGCGTCCTCGGGCGGTGTCAGTGTCATGGTCTGTGTCCCCCCTATCCCTTGGCGCGCGCGGCCAGCGCCATCAGGACCTTGACGGTCGGTGCGCCGACCTGGCGGATGCCGGTCAGTTCCGATGTGAGGTACGCGGTGTGCGGCGCGGTGGCCGTGGTGAACTCGGCCACGCCCTCCGTGGGCCGGAACCCGTGGCGGACCACGAGCGAGCGCAGCTTCGGGTCGGTGGCCAGCAGGGTGCCGAGCTCCTTGGCCTTGTCGCTGATCGGCACGAAGGTGTGCGGGGAGTTGACGGTGGTGTCGGGGTACAGGACCACCATGTCGCCCGGATCCTGCTTCTGCTGGAGCAGGCTGGCCACTTGGGCCTCGTAGGCGAGGATGAGCGGTTCGCCGCTGCCACTGATGAAGGCGCGGAACGGGCCGTCCGTGCTCTGTTCCAGGGAGCCCTGGACCGAGATCAGCTTCTTCATCAGGGGCGCGGTCCGGTCGATGCCGGCGTCGTCGGAGACGACGGTCAGGCCGTTGGCGACGTTCGAGGCGGTGGCGAGGAAGAGCGCGCCCGAGTTGGAGGTGGTGGGGTCGGTGGTCTTGACGAACACCGTCCCGGCCAGCTCGGGGTAGGCGCTGGTCCCGCCCTGGAGCTCCTGCCACGTCTTGTCCTCGGCGGCGGCCTTCAGGAAGGGGCCGAGGAGGAGGGTGCCGGAGTTCTTGCCGGTCTTCTTCGCGAGGCCGTGGTCGGTGAGGACCTTGGCCGCGTTGGCCCGGGCGATGACGACGAGCGGGGAGAAGAAGGGCTTGGTGTTCTGCGCGCCCTTCACTCCGGCCGCCGCCTCGATCTCCGTGGCCGGCTCACTGCTGCTGGGGAAGGCGAAGTCGAACTCCTTGAGGGCGAGTTGATCCATCGCCCAGGAGCCCGAGGTTTCGGTCTTCACGGTGTAGCCCTTGTCAGCAAGGGCCTTGACGACGTCGGGGTCGCGGAAGAACTCGGACTTCTCCGAACCGATGACGCCACGCACGGTCTTCGTTGCCGTGCCCTCCGGCTTCTTTCCTCCGATGGCGATGACGGCTATCACGCCGCCGACCAGGAGGACCGCCAGGGCGATTCCTAGGATGCGTCTCACGGGTGCAGAGTGCTCGCGGAAACCCACATTCCGCGCTGAGTTGGGTGAACGCGAGGTGACGAGGCGGTCCCACTTCGAAATGCTGTGTGGGCCCGTGGGTGCTGGTGACCGGGGCGGGCTGCCGGGAGGATCGTGTCATGGGCGTGAGCGCGTTGAAGTGGCAGGGCTGGCTGGTCGCCCTGGTGTTCGTGGCGGGACTGCTGGTCTTCGCCCCGCTGGGGCTGTACGTGTGGGCGGGCGGTGCTCCTGCTGCGCGGCCGGCGGGGGCCGCGCGGGGCGATGTGCGGATCACCGACTGCCGGATCGACCCGACGAGCCGTCGCGTGGTCGCCTCCGTCGAGGCGGTCAACGGCTTCCCGGAGCCGGGCGCGTACGTCGTCACCGTGGAGTTCCGCGAACCCCCGGCCCCGAGCCCGGTCCAGCCGGGTGGCGTGGGCCCCCGGGGCCCCCAGGTGCTGGTGAAGATCCCGGGTGTTCTCCCGGCGGCGACGGAGCACGCGGAGGTTGTCGGCCCGGTCTGGCCCCCGGCCACGATCCCCTGGTGCGGCATTGCCGCAGCTGTCTTCGCCCCGGACCCTCCCTTCGCCCGTTCCCTGGGGCTCCGCCCCAGACCCCACGCCTCAAACGCCGGCGAGGCTGGATTTGCCGCTGCGCGGCATCTTCCAGCCCGCCCGACACCCATCAGCCTCGCCGGCGTTTGAGGCGCGGGTCAGGGCGGAGCCCTGGGAACGGTGGAAGGGCGGGTAGGGGACCTCGCCCCGCAGGGCCGGTCCCGCCGCGCAGGGGCGGCACGGCCGCCGGTCCCGCAGAGCCGATCCGGCTCCCAAGGGCGGGCGTGGCCGCAGGCCCGTACGGGCGGGGTGGTCTGCCGGCCGCGGCCGGATAAGGGGTGCACGTTCAAGCCCCGCAGGGCATGGCGCCCGGTCCGGAGCCTCCGCGGCCCCGGACCGGGGCCGTCAGTGGGCGCCGACGAGGTCGAGCGCGGCGGCGTGCGCGTCCATGCGCTCGGCGGCGAGGATCGCGACCGTGGTGTCGGCGCGGGACGCGGCGACGAGCAGGGCGCGGGCGGCGAGGTCGTGGGCGCGCTGGTGCAGCGGGGCAACGGCCTCGGCGCCGGGCTCCCGGCCGGGCCGCTGGGGCGCGCGGGCGGGCTGGGACCCGCGCAGGCGGGTCACCTGGGTGGCGAGGGCGGCGGCGGCATCGTCGAGGCCGAGCTCGTCGGTCACGGTGAGCAGTGCGGCGAGGTGCCCGGCGAGCTGGATGTCGAGGGCTTCGGCGCGGCTGCTGCGGGGGTAGTCGCTGCGGTGGGCGCCTATGCGGGGGTCGACCGCCTTGGTGCGAATCGGCTCGTACATGGGAGGCCTCCTGCGTGGTCAGAGGGCCATCCTACATTGGATCCGTTCTAAAGTTGAGCTGAATCTCGCCGCGGCGCGCGTCGCCATCTTGATCGCGTGCGTCGGCTTGAATGCGTCTTGTGACGGTCGAGGATCGGCCATCATTCTTCTCCTTTCGGTACCGACGGGGGGAAATCCCTGCGGGCCGACGTTCGTGAAGTTCGGGGTGGGCAGCAATGGCTGGGGTCAGAGACGTGCCGGACATATCCGGCAGATCCGCGGTAGAGGCAGTGGTGCGGAGCGATGCGGCGCTCCTGGAGGACGACCTGGCGGTCTTCCTGGCCTCCCTGACGGGGGCGGGGAAGGGCACGCGGACGGAGGCGGGTGCGGAGTCGGGGGAGTCCGCACCCGCCTCCGTGTACGAGGCGGTGCTGGGGCGTTCCCTGTACGCGCCGGTCGCCGACGCCGTCGGCTCGAAGGTGGGCCAGCAGGCCTTGGCTCCCACCGCGGCGGCGCCCGCGGGCCGGGCCCCGCTGCGCCCTTCGATGGTGTTCTGGGCCTACCGCAACTACCGGGGCTTCCCCGGCGGCGCCGGTGAGGAGGCCGCCGCGGCGGACCTGGCCGCGGTCCGCCGGGCGGCGGTGGCGGTACGCGTGCTGCTGAAGGCGGCGGTCGCCCTCGACGACATCCAGGACGGCAGCGGCCTCCGCTACGGCGAGCCGGCCCTCCACGCCACCCACGGCATCCCGCTCGCCCTCAACACGGGCTCCCTGCTGATCACCGCGGCCCTGGAGCACGCGGCCGAGCCGGCCGTCGTACGGAGCCTGCTGCGGTCGGTCGGCCGGGGCCTCACCGGCCAGGCCGTCGACGTCTCCACGCGCACCGCGCTCACGCGCGCCGAACTGGTGGCCGCGCCCCGCGCCGAGCGGGTGGCCTTCTGGGAGTCGATGGCCGCGCTCAAGACGGGCACGCTGTTCTGGATGCCGCTCGACGCGGCGGTGGCGGCCCTGGGCGTGGTGGAGGACGAGCGGCGGGTCCTGGACGGGGCGATGCGCGACCTCGGACTGGCCAGTCAGCTGTTCAACGATCTGACCGACTTCGTGCCCGAGTTCGCAGGCCGGGCCGCCCACGAGGACTTCGGCCAGTTGAGCAACCGGGTCTTCCTCGAACTGCTCGACTCCGCGCCCTCCGGACAGGGTGCCCCGGGCGAGCTCGTCGGAGCACGGCTGAAGGAGTTCGTGCTCGGCCACCCGGACCTGCGGGAGACGCTGCTGCGCCTCGCGGCCGAGGCCGTGGAGCTGAAGCGCGCGGCGATGGAGGCCGTGCGCGGGGTGTGCCGTTCCGAGCGGAGCGCCCGGTACTTCGACGTGACGATCGAACGCAAGGGACACCTCATCGACAGGCTGCACGCGACGCTCCTGAAGGGTGAAGGTGAAGGCGCATGAGCTCCACCGACTGCCACACGCTGGTCGAGCGCATCCGGGCGGGCACCCGCACCTGGCACGCGGACCTGGAGGGCACGGCCTTCTCCACCGCGATGCTCGCCGGGACGCTCCCGCTCGACCGGTACGTCGACCAGCTCGCCGCCTACCGCGTGGTCCTGAAGGCGCTGGAGGAGGAACTCTCCCGCGCCACGGGCCCGTGCGTGACCTCGGTGTGGTCGGCGGACCTGGTCAAGCTCCCCCTCATAGACCGCGACTTGATGTACTTCGCCGAGGACGGCGTGTTCCCGGCGTCCGTCGCGGCCGCACCGGCGGCCGCCTTCGCGCGCGAGATCCGCGCCGCCGCGGCCTCGGACCCCCGGGCGCTGCTCGGGTTCCTCTACGTACTGGAGGGCTCCACGATGGGCGGCATGATCCTGCGCCGCTACGTCACCGAGGCCTACCGGCTGCGCGACACGGACGGCGTGGCCTATTACGCCAGCGGCGACCGCGAGCGCTGGGCCCGCTTCACGGCGCGGATGAACGAGGTGCTCCCCGGGCCGGGCGGGCAGGACGAGGTGATCGCCGCCGTCGGGCGCGCCTACCACCACATCGCCGCGATCACCGGGGCGCTGTCCACCGGGCTCGTCGCAGTCCCGTAGAACGGCTCGGCCCCCGTGCGCGGCCCGTACTCACGGGTCCGTACACGGGGGCCGTCCACGCGGGCGGGACGCCGGACGGGGGCCTACGGCTGGCCGTACCCGTCGAGGAAGTTGCCGATCCGGGTGACCGCGTCGGCGAGGTCCTTCGCGTTGGGCAGGGTCACGATCCGGAAGTGATCGGGCTCGGGCCAGTTGAAGCCGGTACCGTGCACGACCATGATCTTTTCCTCGCGCAGCAGGTCGAGGACCATCTGCCGGTCGTCCTTGATCTTGTAGACGGACGGGTCCAGCTTCGGGAACAGGTACAGCGCGCCCTTGGGCTTCACGCAGGTGATGCCGGGGATCTGCGTCAGCAGGTCGTACGCCGTGTCGCGCTGCTCCAGGATCCGCCCGCCGGGCAGCACCAGGTCATCGATCGACTGCCGGCCGCCGAGCGCGGTGGCGATCGCGTGCTGGGAGGGCATGTTGGCGCAGAGCCGCATGTTCGCCAGGATCGTCAGGCCCTCGATGTACGAGGAGGCGTGCTTCTTGGGCCCGCACACCGCCATCCAGCCGGACCGGTAGCCGGCGACGCGGTAGTTCTTGGAGAGCCCGTTGAAGGTGAGCGTCAGCAGGTCGGGCGCGATCGCGGCGGTGTTCGTGTGCGTGACGCCGTCGTAGAGGATGCGGTCGTAGATCTCGTCCGAGCAGACGATCAGGTTGTGGCGGCGCGCGATGTCCGTGAGCCCGCGCAGCATCTCGTCGTCGTAGACGGCGCCGGTCGGGTTGTTCGGGTTGATGATCACGATCGCGCGGGTGCGGTCGGTGACCTTGCGTTCGATGTCGGCGAGGTCCGGCATCCAGTCGGACTGCTCGTCGCAGCGGTAGTGCACGGCGGTGCCGCCGGCCAGGCTGACGGAGGCGGTCCACAGCGGGTAGTCCGGCGCCGGGACGAGCACCTCGTCGCCGTCGTCGAGCAGCGCCTGCATGGACATCTGGATCAGCTCGGAGACCCCGTTGCCGATGTAGATGTCCTCGACGTCCAGCGCGATGCCCTTGGTCTGGTAGTGCTGCATGACCGCGCGGCGCGCGGAGAGCAGCCCCTTCGCATCCCCGTACCCGTGGGCGTTGCCCAGGTTGCGGAGCATGTCCTCAAGGATCTCCGGCGGGCACTCGAAGCCGAAGGCCGCGGGGTTGCCGGTGTTGAGCTTGAGGATGCGATGACCTGCTGCTTCGAGCCGCATCGCCTCTTCGAGCACGGGGCCGCGGATCTCGTAGCAGACATTGGCGAGTTTCGTTGACTGGATCACCTGCATGACGGGAGCTTACGGGTCCGGATGCGGGCGCGCTTCGTTATTCGGCCCGCGGTGGAGGGGCGGCCGGCGACCGATATGTCCCCTTTCACGCAAAGCTTGGGTGCGGGCGCCGCGAACCCTTGGAAACCGGGGCCTGCTCCCCGCCCCGACCTGCGGAATGAGCGGGTCGGGCGGAGGGGGCCGGACCGGTGTTGCGCTCGTCACCCTGTCGGCTCCTAAGGGGTCCGCGGCGCGCGACGGTGATCAAGGAGAGCGGGGGACGCGGGAGATGGCAAGGCCCAGGTGATCGTCGCGGTACCGGGCGGGGTGACCATCGCGCTGGTGCTGCTCCAGCTCATCGTGGCCGTGGCGGCGTCCTGGTCCGCCTGGCCCGTGTGGGCTGCGGTGACGGTGACGGCCCTGGCCGGGGCCTGTCTGGTCGCGGAGCGCAGCCGGTGGCGCGGGCTGCTGAGGGCGGCGCGGGCCTGAGGAACGCGAAAAGGGGCGGATCTCAGACTTGGACGGCCGTGGCTCCGGAGCGGATCCGGTGGATCCGGCCCTGGGCGTCCAGGTGTTGGAGGTCCCGGTGGATGGTCATCCGGCTGACGCCCAGTTCCCGTACGAGGTCCGAGACCCGTACGCGGCCCTGGGTCCGGACCGTGCCGGCGATCAGCTCGCGCCGCTCCTCGCAAGGCATTCCCCGTCCGGGGGTGCGCTGCGCCCGGGGCACGGTTACTTCGCCTCGGCCTTGAGGATCTCGGCGAGCTCCTCGTCGGACTCGCGGCCCGGCGTCGGCAGGTTCCACTTGGTGATCGCGAAGCGGAAGATGAAGTAGTAGAGCGCCGCGAAGCAGAGCCCGATGCCGGCCAGACCCCACGGGTTCGACGCGATGCCGAGGTTGAGGAAGAAGTCGATCGCGCCGGCCGAGAAGCCGAAGCCGTCCTTCATTCCGAGCGACCAGGTGAGCGCCATGGACACACCGGTCAGGACCGCGTGGATCGCGTACAGCACCGGGGCGATGAACATGAAGGTGAACTCGATCGGCTCGGTGATGCCCGTGACGAAGGCGGTGAGCGCGAGGGAGAACATCATGCCGCCGACGACCTTGCGGCGCTCGGGCCGCGCGCAGTGGGTGATGGCGAGGCAGGCGGCCGGGAGGGCGAACATCATGATCGGGAAGAAGCCGGTCATGAACTGTCCGGCGCTCGGGTCGCCGGCGAGGAAGCGGGCGATGTCGCCGTGCGCGCCGTTGTATTCGCCGGCCTGGTACCACGGGAAGGAGTTCAGCAGGTGGTGCATGCCGACCGGGATCAGCGCGCGGTTGGCGACACCGAAGATGCCCGCGCCGACGGCGCCGGAGTTGACCAGCCACTCGCCGAAGCCGTGGATGCCCTTGCCGAGCACCGGCCAGATCAGACCGAAGACGATGCCGGTGACCAGACCGGCGAAGGAAGACAGGATCGGGACGAGGCGGCGGCCGCCGAAGAAGCCCGCCCAGTCCGGCAGCTTGGTCCGGTAGAACTTCTGGTACAGCAGCGCGACGATGATGCCCATCACGACACCGCCGAGGACACCGGCGTTGACGGGCGCGTCGACCATGACGACCTTGTGGTCGACGATCGCCTCGACCTGCGGCACGGCGCCGTCGGTGAAGGTGCCCAGCACCTTGGCGAAGACCAGGTAGCCCGCGACGGCCGCGAGGCCGGTGGAACCGTCGGCCTTCTTCGCGAAGCCGATCGCGATGCCCACCGCGAAGAGCAGTGCCAGGTTGCCGAAGATGGCGTCGCCGCCGGCGGCCATGTACTTGGCTATCTCGTTGCACCAGCCCGGCAGCGAATCGCTGCCGAGCATGTCCGGCTGGCCGAAGCGCATCAGCAGCGCGGCGGCCGGCAGCACGGCGATCGGCAGCATGAGGCTGCGGCCGAGGCGCTGCATGACCGCCATGACGGCGGAGTTCTTCTTGGCAGACGGGGCCGTCTGCTCGGCTGTACTCACGGTGCTTCCTCCAGCGGAAACGGGGTGTGTTGCCAAGGCAGGCAGCGCTTGTGTGGGCTGGGCAACAGCTAAGGAAAATGCGCCATTTGCAGCGCGATGTTCCAGTTGTAACACGGTTAAAACCGCATAAACCCAAGGTCGGGCGGACTGTGGACCTACGACCCGAAGGCTGAGGTCCCAAGACCCCCGAGACCCGTGCCTTCCGGCTGGGCCACATCCAGCCTCGCCGGCGTTTGAGGCGCGGGGTCTGGGGCGGAGCCCCAGGGGGTCCGGGCGCAGCCCGGGCCCCCCAGCCCGTCCGGCGTTTGAGGACCGGGTCAGGGCCGGGCCGAGGCGCCGCCGCCCGCACCGGCGGCGAAGCCCTTGGTGATCAGCCACCCGGCCAGCGCCAGCTCCCAGGAGAACACCGGAAGGGCCGCCGCCGCACCCAGCGGCGAGAGCTGGTCGTAGGCGCCGAACATCACGGCGACAGCCGAGGCGCAGATCGGCGGTCCGCCGACCAGGCCGAGCACGGCGATGAACCGCGGTACGAGCCGTGCGCGGAACGCCAGGTACGCGAGCAGGACGGTGTTCAGCCCGAGGGCGATGTTGGGCCCCAGCAGGAATGTCCACTCGTGCACGGCCACCAGCGCGGCATCCGCGCCGTCCGCCGCCCCCGCGCCCGCCCCGGCCTCCGTGCCCCGCCGCAGCGTGACGAGCGCCAGGACCGAGACGATCCCGACGGCGATGACGGCCGCCTCCAGCAGTCGCCCGAAGGCGTACCCGAGCGCGAGCCCCTCGCCGTGGCGCCGCAGGACGGGGAACAGTGCCGCCCCGGTGCCGGCGACCGCCACCACGAGCACCACCTCGCAGAGCGCCCCGAGCAGTGCCTGTGTGTCGGCGCCCTGCGCGAGCCGGCCGTCCGCGGCGCCCAGCAGGGGGCGGTACAGCACCGCCCCGGCTATCGCGGAGACCTCGGTCAGCAGGAACAGCAGCCCGGCGGCCACTGCGGTTCTCCGGTCCGGACTCATCTTCTCGGCACCCCTCGCTCGATCGGAGGTGTACGCCGTACACCTTGAGGCGACCATAGGTGTACGGCGTACACTCGTCAAGGAGAGGGTGCCGCACAGGAGAGGGAAGGGGCCGAACCGGAATGACCCGGCAGGAAGCCACGGACAAGGCAGTCGCGCACGCGCAGCGGATCCCGCTGAACCGGGACCGCGTCCTGCGCGCCGCCGTCGCGCTCGCCGACGCCACCGGCATCGACGCGCTCAGCATGCGCAGGCTCGCCCAGGAGCTGGGCGTCGTACCGATGGCCCTCTACAAGCACGTGGCCAACAAGGAGGAGCTGCTCGACGGCATGACCGACGCCGTCGTCGGCGAGATCGACCCGCCGGCCGCCGGCCCCGACTGGCGGCCCGTGGTCCGCGGGCGGATCCTCTCGGCCCGGCAGGTCCTGCTCCGCCACCCCTGGGCGGCCCGGGTCATCGAGTCGCGGACCGGCCCCACCCCGGCCGTGCTGGCGTACCTGGACTCGATGGCCGGGTGCTTCCGCGGCGGCGGCCTCTCCGCCGACCTCACGCACCACGTCATGCACGCGATGGGCAGCCGCCTGCTCGGCTTCAGCCAGGAACTGTTCGACACCTCGGGCCCCCCGGGCCCGCCGGACCCCGCGCTGGCGGCGCACTACCCGCACATCGCGGAACTGGCCGCGACGGCCGCGCACGACGACGGCTCCACGGTCGGTGGCGGCTGCGACGACCAGTTCGAGTTCGAATTCGCCCTGGACCTCCTCCTGGACGGCTTCGAAAGCCTCCGCCGCCAGGGCTGGGCCAGCACGCGAGCCTGATGCGCGCCTGATCCGCGTCCGACGCGCGGCGTGCCTCGGGGCGGGCCGGGGAGCCCGGTCCGCCCCGGTCAGGGCCCGCCTAGGGGAGGTAGCGTTCGAGCGCCCTCGCGCCCTCCTTCTCGATGAGCTTGCGGGCCTTCTCGACCCGCTCCGGAGTCACGTCCTGGCCGCGAGCCATGACGAGGTCCTCGGGGTCGAACGGGTGCTCCGACCCGGTGTAGAGGTGGGCGGGGCGCTGGGGCTGCTGGTCCGATTCACTGTCCATCGCTACCTCCTGCTGTGTCCCCCTGGCCCCCATCCTCCGGCCGGGCCCCCATGAACGCACCTCGGGGCCACACCCCGGGGCCACACCCCGGGGCGCCGCTTCAGGAGCTGTTGATCGCCAGCACCGTCGTCAGCGCGACGACCGCCCCGCAGATGCCGAGGTTCACGATCTTGTGCTCCCAGAACACCGCCACGAACTCGCGGATCGTCGCGCTCGGCCAGAAGTACTTCGCCGTGGGCGAGCCCAGCACCTGGCCGTTCACGCCGGCCTTCCGGGCCATCATCGCGGCGCGGAAGGCGTGGAAGTTGTTGGTGACCACCACGCACCGGTAGGCGGGGTCGGCCGCCTCCATGATCGTCCGGCTGAACAGGAGGTTCTCCTCCGTCGTGCGGGACCGGTCCTCCAGTCGTACGTGCTCCTGCGGCACGCCCTCGGCGATCAGCCAGTCGGCCATCGCGCGCGCCTCCGCGAGGCTCTCGTCCGTCCCCTTGCCGCCCGAGGTCAGCAGCAGCGGCACCCGTCCGCCCCGGGCGATCTGCGCGTCGTGGATCTCCCGGCCCTTGCGCAGCCGCGAGGCCAGCAGTGGCGGGACCCGGTCGCCGCCGATCAGGCCGGAGCCGAGCATCACCACGTAATCGACGTCCCCGCGCACCTTGATCCGGCCGTAGAGGTAGGCGTAGGCGAGGAAGCAGAGGAAGAGGAAGGAGACGTAGCCGGCGAGGAAGACCACGCCCCCCGTCACCGCGTCCCACATCTGGGAGCGCCGGGTGCCCGCGGTCAGGACGAACGCGATCAGGGCGAAGATCCCCACCCCCGCCGTGAAGGCGAGCAGGTTGGCCGGGCGGCGGCCCTCCTTGCGGATCATCGTCAGCCCGTTGCCGATCAGGAAGAACCCGAGCGCGACCGTGCCGAGCGCGGGTACCAGGAAGACCAGCGCGACGATGATCCCGGCGAGGCCGTGGGGCAGGTCCGGGACCAGGGTGAGCAGGCCGACCGAGGTGAATATGAAGGTGAGGCCCAGGTAGACCGCGTTGCGGAATCGGCGGCGGTCGGCCCGGACGCTCACGCCGAAGAGGGCGAGGAAGAGAGCGGCAGGGACAAATGCGAACATGCCGATCATCGTAGGTGGGAAGTATGAATATCTAGAGACTCCGTGCGGAGTGCGGAGTGCGGCGGACCGCCCGCCCGGCGAGTACGTCCGTCCTGCGCCCGTCCCGCATGACGAAACGCCCGTCGATCAGGACGTGCGGGATCCCGGTCGGCAGCGCGCGCGGCCGCTCGTACGTCGAGCCCGCCGCGACCGTCAGCGGATCGAAGAGGACGAGGTCCGCCCGGTGCCCGACGCGCACCAGCCCCCGGTCCGCCAGCCGCAGCCGCGCGGCCGGCCGGCCCGAGAGGTGGGCGACGCACTCCTCCAGGGAGAGGACGCCCAGCTCGCGCACGTAGTGCCCGAGGTAGTGCGGGAAGGTGCCGTAGGCCCGCGGATGCGGTTTCGCGCCCTGCAGGATGCCGTCCGAGCCGCCCGTGTGCACCGGGTGGCGCATGATCGCCCGTACGTTCTCCTCGTGCCCGACGTGCTGCAGGATGCTCGGGCCGAGCCGGTCGCCCAGCAGGAGCGCCCGGGCCGTCTTCCAGTCGGGGACCCGCGTACCGACGTACGCCCCGTAGGCCGGATCCGTGGTTCCGGCGATCTCGATCGTCGACCAGTCGACCGGGACCCCGTGGCAGCCGTCGGCGCCCTCCACCTCCAGCGCGTACCGGATCCGCTCGGCCTCGGCGTCGTCGGCGAGGCGCGCCAGGACCGCCTCGGGGCCGCCCTCGTTCGCCCAACTGGGCAGCAGGGCCACCAGGGTGGTGCAGCCGGGGGTGTACGGATAGCTGTCGAGGGTGATGTCGGCGCCTTCGGCCAGCGCCCCGTCGAGCAGGGCGAGCAGCTCGTCCGCCCGGCCCTGGTTCTCGCCGAAGTTCATCGTGGCGTGCGCCAGGTGCAGGGCGCAGCCGGCCTCGCGGGTCAGCTCGACCATCTCGGCGTAGGCGGCCAGGGCGCCGCGGCCGTACGAGCGGTGGTGCGGGCAGTAGTAGCCGCCGTACCGGGCCACCACCCGGCACAGCTCGGTCAGTTCGGCGCCGGACGCGTACATGCCCGGGGTGTAGGTGAGCCCGGAGGACATGCCGACGGCGCCCTGCGCGAGCCCCTCGGCGACCATCGTCCGCATCCGGTCGAGTTCGGCGGGGGTGGCGGGGCGGTCGTCCCAGCCGACGACGTGCGCGCGGACGGTGCCCTGGGGGACGAGGTAGGCGGCGTTGACGGCGATGCCCTGCGCGCCGTGGGCCCGGTCCAGCCGGTCCAGGTACCCGCCGACCGAGCGCCAGTCGAAGTCGATGTCCTCGCCCGTGCCGTTCCAGCCGGCGATCGCGGTCCGCACCTCGGCCAGCGTGCGGTCGTCGACGGGGGCGTAGGACAGGCCGTCCTGGCCGAGGACTTCGAGGGTCACGCCCTGGGCGGCCTTCGCGACGTGGTCCGGATCGCGCAGCAGGGCGAGGTCGCTGTGGGCGTGCATGTCGATGAAACCGGGGGCCAGGGCGAGACCGCGGGCGTCGAGCGTGCGGCGCCCGCCGCCCGCGATCCGGCCGCCCACTTCGGCGATGCGGCCCTCGTGGATCCCGACGTCGGCGGTGCAGGAGGGCCCGCCCGTGCCGTCGACGACGCGGGCCCCGCGGATGACCAGGTCCATGGTGGTGGGAACGCTCCTCGGGAGCTTAGAAGAAGGTCCGGACGTACTCGGTGACCGTGCCGTCGGCCTCCACCACCGGGATCAGCGGCCACTTCTCGAAGATCGTGCACGGGTGGGACATCCCCAGCGCCACCCAGTCGCCGACCTGCACGTCCTCGGCAGAGTCCGTCTCCAGCCAGGCGTGCTGGTCGGAGAGCTTGAGGACGCGGATCCCGGTGGCCGGGCGCTCGGCGCCGGTGAGGGGGTCGCGGACCAGCTCCGCCTCGGGCAGCCCCAGGTCGTAGGCGATGTCCCGCTTGCCGGCGTTGACGAACGCCTGGGTGGGGGAGGGCCGGGAGACCACCTGCGCCCAGAGCCGGAAGGCGGGGCGCAGACCGCCTTCCTCGGGGACCCGGTTGAAGGGGGTGAGGCGGGTGTACCAGCCGTGGTCGTGGGAGACGTACGCACCCGAGCGCAGCAGCTTCAGGACCGGGCGCGAGAGCTCCGGCAGCTCGGCGAACACGTCGGCGACGGCGTCGAACCAGGCGGAGCCGCCCGCGCTGACGACGATCTCGTCGACCCCCTCGAACCGCCCCGCCTTGTCGAACTCGGCCGCCAGGCCGGTGAGTCGGCGGAGGTAGGCGTGCACGGAGTCCGGGTCGGCGCCGGGCACCTCCGCCTCGTACCCGGCGATGCCGACCAGGCGCAGCGTGTCCGTGCCCGCCACCGCGTCGGCGACGGCCCGGCAGTCCTCGTCCGTACGGGCCCCCGTGCGGGCGCCTTCCCCGGCGCCGAGTTCGACGACCACGTCGACCTGCTGCGGCTGCCCCGCCAGGGCCCGGTCCATGAGCTGGACCCCGCGCACGGAATCCACGTAGCAGACGAAGCGGAAGGAGGGGTCCGCGGCGAGCTCGGCGGCCACCCAGCGCAGGGCCGCGGCGTCGACCAGCTCGTTGGCGAGGAAGATCCGCTGGATCCCGAACGCCCGGTAGACGCGCGCCTGGTGGGGGACGGCGGCGGTGATGCCCCAGGCGCCGTGCTCGAGCTGACGCCGGAACAGCTGCGGGGCCATACAGGTCTTGCCGTGCGGGGCGAAGGCCAGGCCGTGGCGCTCGGCGTAGCCGCCGAGGGCGGCCAGGTTGTGGCTCAGCGCCTCCGCGTCGAGGGTGAGCACGGGGGTGGTGAACCCGCCGGTGTGCAGGTTCCGCCGCTCGGCGGTCAGCTCGCCGACGGTGAGGCCCGCCTGCCCGGCGTCCGGGGGGAGTCCCTTGAACCGGTGGTCCACCGGCTCCTGGTCGAGGGCCTGGACGGGGTCGCTGGGCATGGTGTGTGCCTCCCGGGCGGTTGCGGTGGTTGCGTGCACTGCAACGATCGTTGCGCGTGCCGCTGCATGCTGTCTAACATTCCGGGTGACGGCGGGTCAACGGGCCCACATTCCGGCCTCGTCGGCGTTCGAGGCGCGGGGTCTGGGGGATGGGCGAACGGCGGGTAGGGGACAAGGCCCCGCGCAGCAGGTCACGGACCGCACGGAGGGACACGGCGTGAGCCAGTCGGTGGAGCGGGCGCTCCGGATCCTGCCTGCCCTGGCCAAGGGTCCGGCCGGGCTCGGCGAGGTCGCCGAGGTGCTCGACGTGCACAAGAGCACCGCCCTGCGGCTGCTGCGGACCCTCCAGGAACACGGCTTCGCGTACCGGCAGGCCGACGGGCGCTACCGGCTCGGCGCCTCCCTCTTCGCGCTGGCCGCCGAGTCCATCGAGAACCTCGACGTGCGCGAGATCGCGCACCCGCACCTGCTCGAACTGAACCGGACCACCGGCCACACCGTGCACCTCGCCCTCCACCAGGACGACGAGGTCGTCTACATCGACAAGGTCGACAGCCGCTACGCGGTGCGGATGTACTCGCGCATCGGCCGGCCCGTCCCCCTCACCGTCGCCGCCGTGGCCAAACTGCTGATCGCCGACCTGCCGGAGGCGGAGCGCCGCGCCCTGGCCGCGCGCATCGAGTACCCGGCCTACACCTCCCGCTCCACCCCCGACGCCGCCGCGTACCTGCGCGAGCTGGACCTCGTACGCGCCCAGGGGTGGGCCACCGACATCGGCGGCCACGAGGAGTCCCTGAACTGCCTCGCCGCCCCCGTCCGCGGACCCGACGGCCGCGTGGTCGCCGCGATGTCCGTCTCCGCCCCCGGCGTGGTCCTCTCCGCCGCGGGGCTGCTCGAACTCCTCCCGCTCGTACGGCAGACCGCCGACGCCATCGGCCGCGAGTACTCAGGCTCCGGCCCCGTACAGGAAGACAGGCAGCCATGACCGACAAGATCGCGATCACCCCCGCCACCCACACCGACCCGCCCGCGAAGTTCTCGCACGGCGTCCGCAAGGGCAACATCCTCCAGGTCGCCGGCCAGGTCGGCTTCCTCCCGCACGTGGACGGGCAGGAGCCCACGCCGGCCGGCCCGACCCTGCGCGAGCAGACCCTCCAGACGCTGGAGAACGTCCGCTCCGTCCTGGAGGCGGGCGGTGCCTCCTGGGACGACGTGATGATGCTGCGCGTCTACCTCACCGACACCACGCACTTCGAAGAGATGAACGAGATCTACAACGCCTACTTCGAGGAGCAGAACCTGAAGGCGGCCCCCTCCGCCCGCACCACCGTGTACGTGGGCCTCCCCGGCGACCTGCTGATCGAGATCGACGCCCTCGCGGTGCTGGACGCCTGAGTCCGGACCGGTCCGGGCCCTGCGTGACCCGGGAGTTGGCGGCCCGGGCGGGCGTCTCACGTTCTGTACATAACGGCGAGAACCTTCCACATTCTGTGTATCTTGAGCGCGCTTTATACACACAATGTGGGGGGAACTCTCTTGCGCAAGCTCTCTGTCATAGCCGCGGCCGTCGCCACGGGCGCCCTGGCCGTCCTCGCCGCCTCCCCGGCCCAGGCCGTCGAGACCGGCTACTCGCTGAAGATCCGCGGCGTCCAGTACGACGCCCCCGGCGCGGACTCCAACAGCTGCTCCACGGGCAACACCGCCGCGGAGTACGTGACGATCAAGAACTACTCCACCACGTCGACGGTCAACCTCAAGGGCTACGTCGTCAAGGACGCCACCGGCAACAGCTACACCTTCACCGCGAACCACTACCTCCAGCCCGGTGACTTCGTGAAGCTCCGCGGCGGCAAGGGCACCGAGTCCGACGCGTCCAACGTGGCCTACCGCAACAACTGCAACTTCATCTGGAACAACGACCGCGACACGGTCTACCTGAACACCCCGTCCGGCAAGACCGCGGACTCCCACGCCTACACCAAGAGCGGATCCGACTCCGACGGCAACGGGTACATCACCTTCCACGGCTGACGGGCACGGGCCGGCGGCGGGCCAACTCCCGCCGCCGGCCGTGCGGTCCGGGGCGGGGGCGGCCCGATCGCGCATTGGGTACCCTCACGGGTGACTTCGGGGCGCCGGCGGGGGCCGGGGAACGCCGCCAGCAGGGATGGGTCCTCATGAGCAGCGCACCTTCGCCAGGCATCTTCCAACCGCTCAAGGCGGACGACCCGGAGGTCGTGGGCGGCTACCGGCTCGCGGCGGTGCTCGGCGCCGGCGGCATGGGCAAGGTGTACCTCTCGTACACGCCGGGCGGCCGGCCCATCGCCATCAAGGTGATCCGGTCCGAGTTCAGCGAGGACCCCGAGTTCCGGCGGCGCTTCCAGCAGGAGGTGCGGTCCGCGGAGCGGGTCCAGGGGCTCTACACCGCTCCGGTCATCGACTCGGACACCGAGGGCTCCGAGCCCTGGCTGGCCACGGCCTACGTGCCCGGCCCCTCCCTCGCGCACGCGGTGGCCCACCACGGCGCACTGCCGCCGCGCAGCGTGCTGCTGCTGGCCGTCGGGGTGGCCGAGGCCCTGACCGTCATCCACGGCGCGGGCATCGTCCACCGCGACCTGAAGCCCGCCAACGTGCTCCTCGCCTCCGACGGCCCGCGCGTCATCGACTTCGGCATCGCCCGCGCGGCCGACTCCACCGCCCTGACCAGCACGGGCGTCAGCATCGGCACCCCGGCCTTCATGGCGCCCGAACAGGCGTCGACGGGCACGATCACCCCGGCCACCGACGTCTTCGCCCTCGGCCAGATCGCGGCCTTCGCGGCGATCGGGTCCTCCGTCTACGGTGACGGGCCCTCGCACGCGGTGCTCTACCGGATCGTGCACGAGGACCCCGACCTCAGCGGGCTCCCCGAGGAACTGCGGCCCCTGGTGACCCGTTGCCTCAGCCGCGACCCGGCCGACCGCCCCGCGCTGGGCGAGGTCATCGCGCTGTGCAACGAAGCCGCGGGCGCCGAGCCGCTGCGTCAGGGCGAGGACTGGCTGCCGCGCGCGGTCGCCGGTTCCATCACCGAGCGGGTACACCTGCTGCCCGCCCCGGCTCCGACCCCGCCGCCGAAGCCGGCCGCTGCGGTTCCGACACCGACGGAACTCTCCCCGCAGCCGCCGGCCCCGAGCACGCCTCCGGCACCCGCCGCCGCGCCGACGCACGCAGCTCCGACGCACGCCGCGCCGACGCAGCAGGGCCCGGCGCGGCCCGGACAGGCGACGGTGCCGACCGGCTACGGGACACCGCAGCCGTACGCGCAGCCTCCGCAGCAGCAGCCCGCGTACGCGTACCCCCAGCCCCAGTCCCAGCCTCCGCGCCCGCAGCCCACGTACGCGCAGCCTTCGTACCAGCAGCCCACGTACGCGCAGCCCGGATGGGGACAGCCCGGATACCCGCCCGCGCCGACCCGCCGCAAGCGGACCGGGCTGATCGTCACCCTGTCCGTCGTGGGCGCCGTCATCGGGCTCGCCGTCCTCGGGTCCCTGCTCCCGGACGACTCCAAGAAGAACGGCGCGGCCGGGTCGCCCGGAGGCGGCGGCAGCACGGCGGGCGCCAGCGCCTCCCCGGGCAAGGGCCAGAAGCCCGTCGACCCGAAGCCGGTCGAGTACAAGGGCATCGACGTGCCCGCGAACCACCAGCTCATGCTCGCCGACAACCCGCCGCGCCCGGCCGAGGAGCCGACCGGCGCGGGCGTGTCGTACGGAGACGGAGACCTCTACTACTACCGCGACTCCCTGTTCGGCGAGGAGAGGTTCGGTACCGCGAACGGGAAGCTGGTCCTGCTGAACAACGCGGAGAAGGGCTCTCTGGAGACCTGCCGCAGTGTGACCCGCTTCACCGAGAAGATGGGCCTCGACCAGCTCACGGACGGATCGCAGGTCTGCGTCCTGAGCAACGCGGGGCACATCGCGGTGGCGACCTTCCGCGGCAAGTCGGGCGCGAAGGAGTCGAGCCAGTACATCACCCTCGACCTCACGATCTGGCGCAACGCGGAGCAGGCGAAGAAGGACTAGCGGGCCCGGGTCTCAGGAGCGGCGGGGTGGCAGGAGGAGACTCACTGCCACACCCGCGACGACCCAGGTCAGCAGCCCGCCGAGCAGCACCACGACGATCGCGAGGTCCGTACGGGCAAACAGCAGCGAGGCCGTCGTCAACCCGGCGGCCAGGCCCGATGTGTTGGCCACGAACACGGCTTCCTCCGCCCGTGTCACCGCCTCGAACAACCGCGTCAGGCCAGTGGATGTGAAGAAGACCACCGGTCCCATCACCCAGAGGGCCAGGACCCCCACCCACCACGGGATCCCCGGAGCCCACAGCAGCAGGATCGCCACCGCCATGGCCGCGAGCATGGCGAGCCAGAAGCCCGCCAGCGACAGGCCGTCCAGGTCGCCCTCATTCGCGAGCGACTGGTCGATCCAGAGGACGATGCCGACCACGACGCCCACGACGACCGACCACGTCCCGGACAGGGCCTGGAACGCGAACAACTGGCCCCCGACCGCCACCGCGGGCGCCAGGAAGGAGATCCAGGCGGCGCCCGTCGACAGCAGGACGGGCCGGGGCTTCACGGGATCCTGTGCGGCGGCGGACGTCTCTCGGAGTTCGCCCGACGGCACCCATCCGGCGGGTGACGGCACGGGCGGCCGCACGGTGGGTGGCCGGACAGGGGCCGGTCGGACGGCGGGTGGCCGGACAGCGGCGGTCTCGGTCGGGCGTGCGGCGAGGTCCCGCGCCGCCGCGGGTGGTCCCGACGGCTCCCACAACTCGGTGTTCCGGTGGCCCTGTTGCCTTCCGGCCCGGCTCAGCAGTTCCCCGGTCGCGGTCGCGCTCTGCGGGCGGTCCGCCGGGTCCTTGCTCAGCAGCCGCAGGACCAGCCGGTCGAGCTCGCCCGTGACCTCGGGGCGGTGCGTCCGTACCGGTTCCGGCATCCTCGCCGCGTGCTGGGCGAGCATGTCCCATCCCGTTCCCGTGAACGGGGGTTCCCCGGTGAGCAGTTCGTACAGCACGCAGCCCAGCGCGTAGAGGTCGGTGCGCGCGTCGTGCTCTCCCCGTGCCTGTTCGGGAGCCATGTACGCGGGCGTCCCGATCACCGCTCCGGTCGTCGTCAGCCCGCGCATTCCGCTCTCCCGGGCGATCCCGAAGTCGCAGATCTTGATGCGGCCCTTCGCGGTCAGCAGGATGTTGGCCGGTTTGATGTCCCGGTGGACGATCCCCGCCGCGTGCGCCGCCTGGAGTCCCTCACAGATCTGTACGCCCCACCGCACCACGTCCTCGACGGCCGCCGGACCGCGCTCCGCGTCCAGGGGGAGCCCGTCGACGAGCTCCATCACGAGGAAGACGACGGTCCGTCCGTCGACGTCACCCTCCCCGACGTCGTGCACGGCCACGACGTGCGGGTCGGACAGCCTGGCGGCCGCCCGTGCCTCCGACCGTAACCGCAGGGCGAGTTTGTCGTCCCCCGGCCGGGCGATGACCTTGACGGCGACGTCCCGTTCCAGCGAGAGGTCCCGGCCGCGCCACACCTCGCCCATGCCGCCCGCGCCTATCAGCTCGGCCAGCTCGTACCGGCCCGCCAACACCATGCCCTCCATCGGCACCCCCTTGGGGGCACTGTAGCCAGGCCGGGGATGCGGCAGGCAGGCGCGGGAAGGCCGGGCGCGGGGAAGGCCGGGCGCCCCCCTGGCGGTGGGGCGCCCGGCCGCTCGGGTCACGGAGTCACAGGGTCACGTGCAGTACTGCGCCTGCTTGCCGATCGACCGGTACATGCAGTCCGCGTTCTCCAGGAGCTGCAGCACCGCTTCCTTGTTGCGCGCCGTCTCGCGGGCGATGACCTCGTCCGGCGGGTAGAAGCCGCCGCCGCCCGAGCCGGCCGGGTACATCTCGAAGGTGTAGCCGAAGATCTTCTGGTCGCCCCACAGCCAGTCGTCGATCGTCCCGTCGGTGATGTACAGGTCGCTCGACTGCTCCGGCGTGTAGCCGTTGCTGGCCGCCATGCTGGTGCCGATCTTCTTGAACACGGCCAGGTCGTCGGCGGTCAGACCGGGCGCCGTGTCGTTGTACGTCCATCCGAACGGCCACAGCACGAGCTCGCTGTACGTGTGGAAGTCGATGGCGGCCGTGATCTGCTGCTTGCCGCCGATCACGCGGCTGCGCACGAAGTCGGAGACCGCCTTCACCTCGGGCGTCGACTCGGCGGCCGGGCCCCGGTAGGTCTCGGAGCTCTTGCTGCTGCTGGAGCCGCCGCAGCAGCCGAACTTGTAGTTCCAGTTGCGGTTCTCGTCCGTGCCGACGTAGGAGGAGCCGGCGTTGGGCTGCCGGTTCTTGCGCCAGGAGCGGTACGAGCCGGTGGCGATGTCGTACTCGCCGCCGTCCGGGTTCAGGTCCGGGATGATCCAGATCTCGCGGTTGTTGACCATGTTGGTCACGCGCGAGTCCGTCCCGTACTTGGAACCGAACTCGTTGAGCAGGTAGAGGGCCATCTCCACGGTCAGGTGCTCGCGGGCGTGCTGGTGCGCGGTGAAGAGCACCTCGGGCTCGGCCTCGTCGGTCGCGACGTTGTCGCTGATCTTGATCGCGACGAGGTCCCGGCCCTGGTAGGACTTCCCGATGACCCGCTTGCTGATGATCGAGGGGTACTGGGCGACGCGCTGGTCGATCTCCGCGCTCGCCTCGGCGTAGTTGTGGTAGAGCGCGTCCTTCGACGGGAAGTCGTTGATCCCGGCGGCGATGTCGCGCCCGTCGGAGCGGTCCGGCGGTCCGGGCAGCGCGGTCAGCTCGTAGCCGAGTGCGCGCAGCTTCTTGGCCTGCATCGGGTCGGCGCTGACGACGACCGATCGGGCGTCCACCTCGTCGATGGAGACGCCGGTACGGAGCAGGGCGGTGCGTTCCGTCGCCGTGGACGGGCCCTGGATCTCGTACTGGACGATCGACTCGTCCTGGGTGGCGGTGGACGGGGTGGGCGGCGGGGCGGCCGTCGCACTCATGCCGTAGGCGGGTGCGCCGAGCGCGAGCGCGAGAAGGGCCGCCGTGATGGCGGCCCTTCGGCGGTGGTGGAGCCGCATGCGTTCTCCTGGGTGGGAGTGTGGGGGTAGCCGTGCGGACGCGCACAGCGTGCTCTCGTGGCATGTCCGGGTCAAGAACCCCAAATCAGCCATCCCCACACACCTACCGGCTACGGCAGCCCGTGGACCTTCGGACCCACCGCGTTGGACCAAGCGCTACCCGCTTTGGCGTCCCAGTTGGTCGACCAGGTCATCGCGCCGCGCAGCCCCGGGTAGGTCTTCGACGGCTTGAAGTTCCCGCAGCTCGTGCCGCGGGTCAGGCAGTCCAGCGCGTTGTTCACGATGGTCGGCGAGACGTAGCCGCTGCCCGCGCCGCTGGGGGAGGCCGGGACCCCGATGCCCACCTGCGAGGGGTCGAGCCCGCCCTCCAGCTGGATGCAGGCCAGCGCGGTGAGGAAGTCCACCGAGCCCTGGTGGTACACGTTGCCGTCGCAGCCGTTCATCGAGCCGCTGTTGTAGTACTGCATGTTCACGACGGTCAGGATGTCCTTCACCGCGAGAGCCGTCTTGAAGTAGCCGCCCTGCGTCGACTGCATGTCGATGGTCTGCGGGGCCATGGTCAGGACGAGCGAGGGCCCGGCCTTCGCCGACAGCGCGCGCAGCGCCTGCGTCATGTAGGTCGGGTTCAGGCCGTTCTCCAGGTCGATGTCGATCCCGGTGAAGCCGTACTCCTGCATCAGCGCGTAGGCGGAGTTCGCGAGGTTGGTCGCGGACGCCGAGTCGTTGACCGAGATGGTGCCCTTCTCGCCGCCGATGGAGAGGATGACGGACTTGCCGGCCGCCTTCTTCGCGGCGATGTCCGCCTTGAACTGGGGGACCGTGTAGCCGCCGAGGCCGGCCGAGTCGAGGTTGAAGGTGATGCCGCCCGGCGTGGCCGTGGCGTCGGCGAAGGAGACGGCGATGATGTCGTACTGCGCCGAGACGTCGGAGATCTTCTGGACGGTCGCGCCGTTGTTGAAGTTCTGCCAGTAGCCCGTCAGGGCGTGCTTGGGCACCGCCGGGTTCGGGTTGCCGCCCCCGCCGCTGGTGGTGGTGCCGGTGACCGCCGCGCCCTTCGTGCCCTCGCCGGCCGCGTTGTACGCGCTCACCTGGAAGGAGTACGAGGTCGACGCGGCGAGCCCGGTGATCTGTGCGGAGGTGCCCGAGGTCACGGTCTGGACGCGGACGCCGTCCTGATACACGTAATACCCGGTGGCTCCGGTGACGGTGTTCCACGAAAGGGTGAGCCCGCCGGCGCTCTGGCCGGAAACGGCGCTGCCGGCCGGGGCGCCGGGGATGGTCGGCGAGGGGTCGGTGCCGCCTCCGCCGTCGGGGCCGAAGACGCTGAACTCGTCGACGACGAAGCCCGGCTGGCCGTACCAGCCGTGGGTGTAGACGGTGACCTGGGTGGTGCTCGGGCCGGTGGTGAAGGTGGTGGACAGCTTCTGGAAGCCGCCGCCGGTGCCGGGGGTCCAGGTGGAGACGTCCTGGGTGCCGGTCCCGGTCGCGCCGAGGTACACGTACGAGCCGTTGACCTGCTGGCTCAGCGTGTACGTCGAGCTCGGCTTGACGGTGACGACCTGGCTGCACCGGGCGTTGTCCTGGCCCGCCGGGGTGGCCTTGAGGGCGCCGGCCCCCGCGAAGACGGGGGAGGACACGACGGCGCCGCTGCCGGAGGTGCACGTCCAGTTGGCGAGGCCGGACTCGAAGCCGCCGTTGCGGACCACGTTGACGTCGGCGGCCTGGGCGGTGCCGGTGGCCAGGGCGGTGAGCCCGGCGGCGGCGAGGGTCACGGCGAGCGGGATGGCGAGGGAGCGTATGCGGTTCACGTGGGCTCCGTGGGGGGAGTGGGGAGGTGAGGACGCGTCATAGGCATGTCTGGGGCATGTCCGGGGCAAGTGGGGTGCCCCGAGGCCAAGTTGGTCTAGTCCAATGTCCATGTCAAGAGTGTTTGCAATATGGCTTGAACTGATCGACCGGGCCGTCATCTTCCGATCCTTGTTGTCCGGATTTTCCCGTCCTCCGTGACACGTGCCGGTGGCACGGGAATTCGCAAGGCCCTGCCCTGTCAGGAAGGACGTGGATATGGTGCTGGGGCAAGGGGGAAGGGTGTTGATCGTTTGCGGTCGCGCAGCATGCGCGCAGGCACGACGGTCAGGGGAACGCCCGTGGATGACGGGGTGAACGGGGGGATGCGCATGCCGATCGCCATTGCTGTCACCAGCGCCGATCTGGTGCTGCCGGCCCCGGACCGGCACACCCCGGCCGCCGCCGTGCTGCCGCCGCCCGAAGAGCTCGACCTGGAGGGCGCGCTCGCCCAGACGGCCGGCCTGCTGGAGCGCCACGGCCACCTGGTGGTCCTCGTACCGTCCTGGCTGCGCGCCTCCGCCGTCCGCCGCCTGCACACCGTCCGGGCCATCCTGGAGACCGACCGGATCGCCCTCGTCGACGTCGACCTCCCGCCGCTGGGCACCGCCCTGCTGGTACGTCAGCTGCGCCAGCTCAGCATCAGCGACTTCAGCCCCGGAGTCCTCGCCTCCGCCGCCCGGCTCCTCGCGCACTACATCTACGCGGGCGCCCTGCTCGGCTCGGTCGCCAAGCTGGACCGGGTGCCGGTCGGGCTCAAGGCGCACGCGAAGTCCTGGTCCCCGAACGCCCAGTTCGTCGTACTGGCCCACCCGACCCCGCACCTGGTCAAACTCGGCTCGGGCTCCGGCGGCACCCACGGCGGCGGCGCCACGCTCCCCCCGGGCCCCGAGTTCGCCACCCACCTCACCTTCGCCCGCGGCCAGCTCACCACCGACTGGGTGGCCTCCGACCTGGCCCCCGCCTGGCGGGTCCAGGGCGTCATGGAGGGCCAGCTGCCCGCCGACTCGCCCGCCTGGTGGGCCACGCCGAAGCTGGTGGAGTTCGCGGCCGCCATCCCGGACCCCTCGGTGCTCTACCAGCTCGTCGCCTCGGTCCGCCGCGAGGAGTGCCGCTGGTGCGGCTTCGAGCTCATCGGCGACCGCTGCGGCTTCTGCGCCGCCCCGCTCCTCGCACCGCAGCCGCCCCCGCCGACGGCGGCCGGATCCACAGCAGCACCGGCCTCCGCCGCCCAGCTCCGCCCCAGATCCAGATCCAGACACTGACCGGCCCGAACGAAATGAAGAACGGCGAGGTAAGACGGCCATGAACTCACGCCAGCGCCGCGGCGTCATCCTGCTGATCCTGTCGGTCCTGTGCGCCCTCGCCGCCTTCGGCGGAGTCCTCGTGGTGATGGGCGACGTCAACTCCAAGGTCGGCAACGAGGTCGCCGCCTACCGGGTGAAGGGCGACATAGCCCCGTACACCCCCCTGACGGCCGGCCAGTTCGAGCAGGTCACGGTCCCGAAGCGGTGGCTGTCCGAGACCGCCGTCACCGACCTGGGCGCACTCAGGGACAAACTGGCGCTCACCGGCCTGAAGAAGGGCTCGCTCCTCCAGAGCGACATGTTCGTCGACAAGCCGAAGCTCCAGGCCGGGGAGCAGGAGATGGCCATCATGATCGATGCCTCGACGGGTGTGGCGGGCAAGATCACCCCCGGTGCCAAGGTCAACATCATCGGCACCTTCAAGAGCAAGAAGGCCGACGGCCCCGACCAGTCGGTGGTCATGGTGGCCAACGCCCGTGTCATCAACGTCGGGAAGCTCACCCCCCTCGACCCCAAGGACAGCGAGCGCAAGGGCGCCGCCGAGGCGGTCCCGATCACCTTCGCCCTGTCCGCCAAGGACAGCCAGCGCGTCGCCTACGCCGAGTCCTTCGCCGTGCACGTACGCCTGGCCCTGGTGGCCCCCGGCACCGACTCGGCGCCCAACCCGGGCGACCGCTTCTACACCCTCGAAGGGGACAAGTGAGGCGCCGATGACCACTCGCATCCTCCCCGCGGTCGGCGACCCGGAGTCCGCCCGCATCATCGCCACCCTGCTCAGCCAGCTCCCGGGCGCCGAGCCGGCCGCCCCCGTCCCCGACTCCACCTTCCTGCTCGACATGCTCGCCCGGCTGGCGGGCGAGTCCATCGACGAGCTGCCCGAGGTGGTCCTCGTACACGAGCGGATCGGTCCGCTCCCCGCCCTGGACCTCATCCGCGAAGTGGCCCTGCGCTTCCCGGCCGTGGGCGTCGTCCTGCTCACCTCCGACGCGAGCCCCGCGCTCTTCTCCGCCGCCATGGACTCCGGCGCCCGCGGCCTGATCGGCCTGCCCCTGGCCTACGAGGAGCTCGCGGCCCGCGTCCAGGCCGCCGCCCAGTGGTCCGTGGGCGTACGCCGCCACCTGGGCCGCGGCCCGGACCTCCCCAGCGGCCCGGGCGGCAAGGTCGTCACGGTCACCGGGGCCAAGGGCGGGGTCGGCGCCACCTTCACGGCCGTGCAGTTCGCGCTCGCCGCGGTGGCGGCCGGCCGGCGTACGGCCCTGGTCGACCTGGACCTCCAGGCCGGCGACGTCGGCTCGTACCTCGACGTGCAGTTCCGCCGCTCCATCGCCGACCTCGCCGGCATCCAGGACATCTCCCCGCGCGTCCTGTCGGACGCCGTCTACGACGACCGCACCGGCCTCGCACTGCTCCTGGCCCCGGCCGACGGCGAACGGGGCGAGGAGGTCGACGACCGCGCCGCCCGGCACGTGATCGCCGCCCTGCGCGCCCGCTACGAACTGGTGGTCATCGACTGCGGCACCCAGGTGACCGGCGCCAACGCGGCGGCGGTGGAGCTGGCGGACGTGGCCGTCCTGGTCACCACCCCCGACGTGATCGCCGTGCGGGCCGCCAAGCGGATGGTCCGGATGTGGGAACGGCTCCAGGTCAGGAAGGCGGAGGAGACGACCATGGTGGTCAACCGCTGGTCCAAGCAGACCGAGATCCAGCCCGCCCTGATAGAGAAGATCACCAAGACCCGGGCGGTACGCACCCCCGTGCCGGCCGCCTTCAAGGAACTCCAGGCCGTCGTCGACGCGGGCCGCGTCCAGGACCTCGACAACCGCTCGACGGTCAAACAGGCCCTGTGGGCGGTGGCGGGGGAGCTCGGTCTGCTGGCCGCCCCCGACGCGGAGCCCGCCGCTGTCCCGGAGCAGCCGGGCGCGGCCCTGGCCGTACGGGGCTCCGGCCCGGTGGCCCGCCTGCGCGGCGGCGACCGGGGCGCCCTCGGACCGTGGCTGCGGCGCGGGCGGGAGGGCTGAGGGGTGTCCGGGCGGAGACGGGACAGGGTGCGCGGCCAGATACGCGGCCGCGGGGATCAAGGGCAGGTGGCGATCGAGTTCGTCGGCATGCTCCCGTTCATCCTGCTCGTGGTGGTGGCGGTGTGGCAGTGCGTGCTCATCGGGTACGCGTACTCCCTGGTGGGCAACGCCGCGGACGAGGCCGCGCGAGCGGGGGCGGTGCACGGTGACGGGGCGTGTGAGGCGGCCGGGCGGGAGCACATCTCCGACGGGTGGGAGGACGTCAGGGTGCTCTGCTCGCCGTCGGGGAACCTCTACAAGGCCGAGGTCTCGATGAACCTCCGCGTCCTGTTCCGGGGCTTCGACATCGGCCACCGCATCACCGGCAACGGCGGCTCCCTGCACGAGAAGGAGGAGGACTGAGATGAACCGGATCCGCACGACGCGCGCCGGTGATCGCGACCGGGGTCAAGTCGCCCTGGAATACATCGGGTTCCTTCCCTTCTTGCTCCTGGTCGGGCTCGGCGGCATCCAGCTCGGCTGGACCGCGTACGTGACGCAGCAGGCGGAGA
Source organism: Streptomyces sp. NPDC059957 (assembly GCF_042730015.1). Taxonomy (NCBI): domain Bacteria; kingdom Bacillati; phylum Actinomycetota; class Actinomycetes; order Kitasatosporales; family Streptomycetaceae; genus Streptomyces; species Streptomyces sp. NPDC059957. The sequence goes on from NZ_JBHWMB010000018.1 coordinate 72,327, forward strand.
CGGCCGCCCGTACGGCGGCACGCGTGGAGGCGCGCTACCCGGGTGAGGGGGTGGCGGCGGGCCGGGAGGCGATCAGGCCGAGCCTCGCGGCGGGAGCGATCATCCCTCCTCCGGAAGTCAATGACGACTCGATCACGGTGACGGTGACGCTCACGATCAACTCGATCGTGCCCGGGATCGACTCCCGCCGAGTCACCCGGACCGCCGTCATGCCCAACGACGACCCGAGGTGACCGCGCCATGAGCCTGCGTTCCAGGGTGAACACCCCCGACGACCGCCACAACCCGCGCGAGGACGGCCGCCTGGTCTCCTCGTACCGCGCGAAGCTCCTGGAGGAGATCGACCTCGCCGAGATGTCCGCGCTCGCGCCGGCAGAGCGCCGCGCGCGCCTGGAGCGCGTACTCGGCCACATCATCAGCCGCGAGGGACCGGTCCTCTCCACCGCCGAGCGCGCCCAGCTCATCCGCCGCGTCGTGGACGAGGCCCTCGGCCTCGGCGTGCTCGAACCGCTCCTCGAAGACCCGACCATCTCCGAGATCATGGTCAACGGCCCCGACCAGATCTTCGTGGAGCGCGCGGGCCGCGTGGTGCAGCTCCCGCTCCGTTTCGCCTCGCACGAGCAGCTGATGCAGACCATCGAGCGCATCGTCTCCACGGTCAACCGCCGCGTGGACGAGGCGAACCCGATGGTCGACGCCCGCCTCCCCAGCGGCGAGCGCGTCAACGTGATCATCCCGCCGCTCTCCCTGACCGGCGCCACCCTCACGATCCGCCGCTTCCCCCGGGCCTTCACCCTGCACGAGATGATCGGCGTCGGCTCCCTCGACGAGCAGATGGTCCTCCTGCTGTCGGGGCTGGTCGCGGCCAAGCTGAACGTGATCGTCTCGGGCGCCACCGGCACCGGCAAGACCACCCTCCTCAACGCCCTCTCCGGCCTGATCCCGGAGGGCGAGCGCATCATCACCATCGAGGACTCCGCCGAGCTCCAGCTCCAGCAGGCGCACGTCATCCGCCTCGAGTCCCGCCCGGCCAACGTGGAGGGCAAGGGCGAGATCACCATCCGCGACCTCGTCCGCAACTCCCTGCGCATGCGCCCCGACCGCATCATCGTCGGCGAGGTCCGCGGCGGCGAGACGCTCGACATGCTCCAGGCGATGTCCACCGGCCACGACGGTTCGCTGGCCACCGTGCACGCGAACAGTTCCATCGACGCCCTGATGCGCCTGCAGACCCTCGCCTCGATGTCCGAGGTGGAGATCCCCTTCGAGGCCCTCCAGGACCAGATCAACAGCGCCGTCCACGTCATCGTCCAGCTCACCCGCTTCGGCGACGGCACGCGCCGCATCACCGAGATCTCCCTCCTCGACTCGCACGGCCGCGAGCCCTTCCGCATCACGACGGTCTGCCGCTTCGCGGCGATGCCCATGGGCCCGGACGGCCGCGTCCACGGCCGCTTCGAGTACTACCCGCTGCCCCGCTGGCTCGCGGACCGCCTCTACATGAACAACCAGCCGATCCCGCAGGCCTTCGGGGTCGAGCCGGTGGGCGCCGACCCGCTCACGGACCCGCTCACCGGCCCCCTGCCCGCCCGCATCACCCGGAACGCCCTGTGAACCCACTGATCCTCCTCACCCTCGGCGCCACGCTGTTGGCCTGCGTCCTGGTGGTCGTCGGCCTCCACGCCTACGCCGCCGGCCGCGCCCAGCGCGCCGCGCTCATCGAGCGCCTCTCGGCGACCGGCGTCCCCGCGCCCCTCGGCCGTACGCGCCGCTTCCAGGGCGTGGACCGGCGTCTGCGCAAGACCCAGCTGGGGCGCGGCATCGAGCGCAAGCTCGCGGTGACCGGACTGGACCTCACCGTCGGCGAGTACTTCGTCTACATGCTGGCCACCGTCATCGGGATCTGGCTGGTCTCGGCCTCCTTCCTGGCCCCGTTCTTCGGTCCGGTGGCCGGCCTGATCGCCCTGTGGGGGGCCAACGCCTTCCTCAACTGGCAGCGGTCGCGCCGCACCGAGCGGTTCATCAACCAGCTCCCCGACCTGGCCCGCATCCTCGCCAACGCCACCCAGGCCGGCCTGGCCCTGCGTACGGCCATCGGCATGGCGGCCGAGGAGCTGGAGGCACCGGCCGGCGAGGAACTGGCCCGGGTCGCCGACCGGCTCGCGGTGGGCCACTCCATCGAGGAGGCCCTGGGCGAGATCGAAGAACGCCTGCCCTCCCGCGAGTTGGTCGTCCTGGTCTCCACGCTCGTCCTGTCCGCCCGCGCGGGTGGCGCCATCGTGGGCAGCCTGCGCAACCTCACAGTGACCCTGGAGCAGCGCAAGGAGACCCGTAGAGAGGTCCGTACCCAGCTGTCCCAGGTCACGGCCACGGCGTACCTGGTGCCGGTGATGGGCGTCGGCTCGCTGCTCCTCGTGGACGCGATGATGCCGGGCGCGCTGGACCGGATGACCGGAGCGGGCATCGGCCAGGTCCTCGTGCTGGTCGCCCTCGGCCTCTTCGCGCTCGGCTTCCTCGCCATCCGCCGCCTGTCCAAGATCGACGTATGACGTATGAGGAGGTCCGCATGATCGCGCTGCTCCTGGCCCTGGCCGTGGGCCTGTCGGTCTTCGGCGTGTTCCACGGCGTCCGGCTCTACCGCGCCGACACCAAGCTCCCGTCCGACCTGATGCTGGCCCTGGAGGTCGGCGCCACCCGCACGACGGCCGTCGGCTCCCTCATCGACCGCATCGGCATCCGCTACGCGCCGCTGATACTGCGCCTGATGGGCCCCGACCGGGTGGCGCGCAAACGCCGCCAGATCGACACGGCGGGCAACCCGTCCGGCCTGACCATCGACCGCTACGCCGCGCGACGTGCCGTCTACGCCTTCCTCGGCGGCGTCGGGGCCTTCGCCATGCTGATCAACGGTCAGCTGATCCTGGCCCTCCTCATGGTGGCTTTCGGCCTGTTCTGGATCGAGGCCGGCCTCTGGTCGGCGATCCGGATCCGCCGCGACCACATCGACCGGACCCTGCCGGACTTCCTCGACGTCCTCGCGGTGGTCGTCAGCGCCGGGCTCGGCTTCCGGCCCGCGCTGGAGCGGGTCGCGGACAAGTACGAGGGCCCGTGGTCCGACGAGATCCGGATCACGCTGCAACAGATGACCATGGGCGTCAGCCGTCGCCAGGCCTTCGACGAGCTGCGCCGGCGGAACGACTCCGAGCAGGTGGCGCAGTTCGTCACCGCCCTCCAGCAGGGCGAGGAGCTCGGCTCCCCGATCGTCGACACCCTGATTGCCATCGCCGAGGACATGCGGCGCACGGACGCTCAGAACGCCCGCCGCCGGGCCGCCAAGGCCGTCCCGAAGGCCACCTTCGTCGTCACGATGTTCATGCTCCCCGGGACCATGCTCCTCCTCATCGGCGGGTTCGTGTACGGAGCCGACGTCGACTTCGGCGCCATGTTCGGGGGCGGCTGAGCCATGACCGCCTCGCTGGACGACGTCATGGCGTCCGCCGCCGCCGCACGTGACCGTCCCTCCGCCCGCCCAGCGGTGAAGCTGCCGATCGCGCTCCAGGCCAACGCCCTGCAGGCGTTGTGCCGCCAGGTCTTCGCCTTCCGCCTCGTGATGATCGCCCTCGGGACGCCGGTGGTGCTGAGCCGCACGGCGCCCGGCACGCCGACGCACCTGGCGGGCGGAGCGGTCCTGCTCACCTTCCTCCTCTCCTACGTCCTGCTCCGCGACTGGGAGCGCTTCGGGCCGCTGCTCCTGCGCCACCGCTGGCCGCTGGCGGTCGACTGGGCGCTCTTCGGCGGACTCCTGTTCCTGACGGCCACCCCCGGCTCCCCGCTCCTCCTCGCCTCGGTGTGCACGCCGCTGCTGGCCGGGATCGTCTACGGTCGCCCCGGCGCGGCGGTCTACGCGGTGGTCCAGGCGGCCGTGGTGGCGGTGGTCGCCGAGGCCCTGACACTGGCGGTGCTCTGCGTCCTGGCGGGTGCGGCGGGCGCGTCCCTGCGCAGCCTGCTCCTCCGCTTCGGGACGGCCGGCCAGGCCATGCTGGAGACCCGCGCCCGCCAGGCGGTGGCGGAGGCGGTACAGGCCGAACGGGACCACTTGTCGCGCGAGTTGCACGACTCCGTCGCGAAGACCCTGCACGGCCTGGCCCTGGCCGCCGACTCCCTGACCCGTACGACCGACCCGGCGACCCTCCGCCGCCAGGCCGCCCTGGTCTCCGGAGCGGCCCGCCGCGCGGTCGCGGAGTCCCGGGACGTACTGGCCGACCTGCGGCGGGAGTTGGACGAGCCGGGAGTCTCCCTGGCATCGGAACTCCGGGCCCGGATAGACCCCGGAGCGGCCGAGCTGCGCGTGACCGGCACCCTCCCGGTGGTGCCCGCCCCGGTGGCCCGACACCTGCTGGCGGTGGCGGGGGAGGCCCTGGAGAACGCCCGGCGGCACTCGGGGGCCGCACGGATCACGGTCGAGGCGGCCGTCGCCGCGTCTGATCTGTTGCTGGTGATCGAGGACGACGGCCGGGGCCTCCCGGATGGCGTCGACCTCGCGGCTTTGAACGGCGCGGGCCGCTTCGGCCTGCTGGGCATGGCAGAACGCGCGGCCGCGATCGGCGCCCGCCTCCACATCGGAGCCCGCCCGGGTGGGCAGCCGGGGACACAGGTCCGCCTGGCCCTTCCACTGTCGGCCCTCGCTGCGGGGAGTGGTGCGTGATGGCTCCGCTGCGCGTGCTCATCGCCGACGACAACCCGGTCGTACGGGCCGGCCTGGCGGCCCTCCTGGGTACTGCCGAGGGCGTCGAAGTGGCGGCCGAGGCGGCGGACGGCCGCGAGGCGCTCCACCTGACCCGGCTCCACACCCCGGACGTCATCCTGCTGGACGTCCGGATGCCGGGCGTGGACGGCATCTCGGCGCTGCCCCACCTCGTGCAGCTCGCACCGGTGCTGATGCTGACGTATAGCCAGGAGTCGGAGATTGTCCGGGAGACGCTGCTGCTGGGCGCGGGCGGCTACTTGGTGCACGGCGAATTCACGCCGGACCACCTCGTGGCAGCCGTCCGCGACGTCCGCGCGGGGCGGGCGCATTTCAGCCCGACGGCGGCGAGCGCGGTGCTCGCGGAACTCCGGACCTCTTCGCATCCGCAACGAACTGTGGGACAGTCTTCGGAGCGGCTTCCCAACCATGCTGTGTTCGGGCTGAGTTCACGTGAGGAGGAGGTCATGGGTCTCATCGCTTCCGGCATGAGTAACCAGCAGATCGCAGCCAGTTGCTTTATCAGCGAGAAGACGGTCAAGAACCACATCAACCGGATCTTCGCGAAGCTCCAGACCGCCACGCGCAGCGAGGCGATAGCCCGTTGGCTGGGAACCGCCCGTCCGGGGGTGGCTGGCCATGGGTAGACGGAGTGCGCAGTGGGTCCGTAATTGGGTCCCGGGACCCTTTGCAACTGCTGGTGCGTCGACGTACCGTCCGCGAACCGATATCGGCGCCGGCTCTGGAGAGGACTCCCATGTTGCACCTCAAGCTGCTCAAGGCGATCGTCGTTGGGAAGAACCGCATGCGGCGGGGTGGGGACGAGGGGCAGACGGTCTTCGAGTATCTCGGGATCATCGTGATCATCTCGCTGATCATCGCGGCGATCATCGCGTCCGGTCTCGCCGGCAACATTTCGGGTGCCATTACAGCGGTCTTGAAGAAGATCACGGGCTAGGTACCGGAGTGGGGGTGCGTGACCGGGGGCAGGTTCTCCCCTTCTACGCCGCGATGATGGCCTGCCTACTCTTCGCCGCCTTGGCCTTCGTCGTCGTCGGGATGGCGGGGGCCACGCGCAGCGATGCGCAGGGTGCCGCCGACGCGGCGGCTCTCGCGGCTGCCCAGGAGACCCGGGACAACCTGCTCGTGGGCATGGACCTCCTCACGCTCACACCCGCCGACTGGGAGGACATCCTTGACGGTGATCGGCTCGACCCGAATGGGGCTTGCGCGAAGGCGCACGATTTTGCCACCTCCAACGGTGCCACTGCGGAATGCAGCGCTGGGGTATTGAGGTTCACCGTGGACACGGAGACTGGCAAGTCGATCGGGGACACGGTCATCCCCGGGACTGAGGACATGAAGGGCCATGCCTCAGCGACTGCCGTGATCGAGCCTAGGTGCTTCCTGAAGCCGGGGTCGCCCCCCACCGCGACACCGTCGCCCAGCGCGACACCCGGTCCGGTTGTCATCGATTGCAGGGGCACTGGCGCGGTCAAGGTGAATCCTTCAACACCAGGCTCATTGACCAAGCTGGCGAGGCAGCTCTTCAATGTGCGACTGATCAACTGACAACGACACGAAGGACAAGGAAGCGGAGCACATGGGCATTCGGCAGAAGGTGAAGGTCCGCGGGGGAGCGGCCGTTGCGGTTGCGGCGGTCTTGGCCCTCGCGTTGGCCGGGTGCGGCGGAGATAGCGGCAAGGCGAAGGAGCCAACGAAGTCCGAGGCCCCCCAGAGCCAGGGCAGTACTAGTCCTCAGCAGCCCGCGCCCACCGCGAGTAAGGGCTCGGGGCCTCTCGAAGTAATCGCTACCGCGCAAGGACCTTCCGGCATCACGCTGGAGGTCAATTCGGCAGTACGCAACCAGGACGGGTACGTCACCGTCAGTGGGCAGATCAAGAACGCAGGCTCCGCGATCTTCTCTAACCTCGGACCCTTGCGCGGCGAAGAGAAGACCGCCAGCCACGGGTCGGTTGCCGGCGCAACTTTGGTCGATGTTGTGGGCAAAAAGCGCTACCTCGTGCTGCGTGACACAGAGGGACGGTGTGCATGCACTACCGGTCTCCAGATCATCGAGGGTGGGGGAAGCGTCCCCTTCTTCGCGCAGTTCCCCGCACCACCGGCCACCACCACCGAGGTCGTGTTTGGTCTGCCGACCTTTGCCGCGGCCACCATCAAAATCTCCGGGTGACCCCATGACCAAACGCCATCGCATTACAGCTGCCACAGCCGTCGCCGGCCTCGTCATCGCCGGGGCCCATTTCGTCGGCGCGACCAGTGCCTACGCGGACGACGTCACGCCGTCTGTGCCCCCGGGTACGGAACCTTCGGCCTCTGCGCCCCCGCCCATCAGGCCCGACTCTCCTGGGCTGAAGCTCCCCCAGGGTGGCATCCTCGCACCCTCCAAGGTGCTGGACATGGTGGAGGTCGTCGAAGACATCGGCGGCGAGGAACGGCGCGAGGAGACGAACCAGACCGTCATGATGGCGCTGCAGTCCGAGGTGATGTTCCCCGAGGACAGCGCCGTCTTCAACGCTCAGGCCGCCGCCCGTATCCAGGCCATCGCGCAGGAGATCAACTCCCAGAAGGCCACCACCGTCCGGGTCTTCGGCTTCACCGACGACCAGGGCAGCTACGAGCACGGCAAGGAACTCTCCAAGAAGCGCGCCGACGCGGTCCAGGCCGAGCTGGCGAAGACGGTGACCAACCCCGGCGTGACCTTCGACGTGCGCGGTTACAGCGAGGACTACCCGATCGCCGACAACAGCACCGAGGAAGGCCGCAAGAAGAACCGCCGCGTGGAGATCACCTTCCCGCGCAGCGTCAAGTAGAGCCGAACCGTTCCGCCCCCGCTTCGGCGGGGGCGGAGTCAGTTCGCCAGCAGGTGGTCCGCCTTGCCGGCCTTGATGTCCCGGATCAGCTGTTGCAGGGCCTCGCGGGTGTCCGTGAGGTAGGTGTCCTCCTGGCCGGAGAGGGCTATGTAGCTGTTGCCGTCCCCGTCCACCCCGATCCGGTAGCAAGCGCTTGCCTCAGCGCAGTAGGGGTCTTCCCAGGTGATGTCGGTCATCGTTCCCCTCAGAGTTGGCGCGCCAGATCGTGGATGAAGTCACGGGACTCGTCGGGTGCAAGGCTGAGCCGTTCCGTCCAGTCCAGTTGGGCGCGGTACTTCGACAGTTGGACCTCGGTGTACAGAAAATCGGGCCCGTGCGTGTTGTCGCTCTGCACGGTGTCGAGCTGCGGAACCGGTCCCTCAAGATAGTTGACCGTCTGGCCGGCACCGGGGAACCCTCCGGCCTCGAACGGGAGGACGCGGACGACGACGTTGTCCCGCTCGGAGATCCGGAGTAGGTGCTCCAGCTGAGCCCGCGCGACTTGGCGACCGCCGAACTGCATCCGCAACGCCGCTTCGTGCAGAACGGCGACGTACTCGGGTGCTGAGTCGCCTTCCAGTACCTGCTGTCGTTCCAGCCTATGCGCCAGCCGGAGCGCGACCTCTGGTTCTGGGAGGGCCGGTACCGCGAACCGGAAGATGGCGAGTGCGTGATCACTGGTTTGCAGGAGCCCCGGGATGTGTACCGAATGCGCGCTCCGGATCCGGCTCGCATGCGATTCCAGCTCCGCGATGTCGAGAATCGCCGACGACAGCTTGCCTCGGTAGCGCTCCCACCAACCTCGCTTCTGGGTCTGAGCCATGGCTACGAGCGCGTCGATGTAGCGCTCGTCGGCACAGTCGCAGTGGCAGGCCAGCGACCGGAGACGCTCCTCACTGATGGTGCGGATTCCCTGCTCGATGGCGGAGATCTTGGAGCGGTCGATACCGAGGAGTCCTGCGGCGGACTCGGCGGAAACGTCTGCTGCCAGCCTCAACCTGCGTAGCTCGGCACCCAGTCGCTTCTGTCGTTCGGTCGGCGAGGTCCTTGGGGGCATGGCTGCAGTCTGCCGTGCCGAGGGCCCGTGGATCCACAGTGGGCAAACTTCCGCACTCAGGTGGCGAATTGACCACTCGTTTCGCTACCTTGGGTAGTGCGCCGCTCACGCAAGGGAGTTGGAAGTGCATCGCCGCGGCATGCCTAGGCCTCGGCTTCGGCGACGAGCCACTGCCCCCACCAAACGCGAGAGCAACCACCGCTCACGACAGGGAGTCCGTCATGCTCAGCCCCTTCATGCAGGCCCGCCCCGGTTGCTTCGATGCTTGCCCGCCGAGCGATGAGCCGCCGTCCCCCGACGGGCTGTCGTGCAGCCTGACCGTGCCCGGGGAGCCGTACAGCGCCCAGATCGCGCGCAGCACCGTACGGTCCGTCCTGCACGCCCACCACCTCGACCGGGTCGTGCCCGCCGCCGTGCAGGTGGTCGGGGAACTCATTGCCGCAGCCTGGTACTTGGACCCCGGCCGGAGCCTGTACCTCGCCCTCCGCCACCGCGAGGGGGCCTTGCGGCTCACCGTCTACGACGGGCACGCGGCCCACTCCCACCCCCGCCTCGCCGCCCACTGCGAGGCCCGCCGACGGGCCGCCCTGCGGGTCATGGCCGCCGTCGTGCGGGACTGCGGCGGGGCATGGGGCTTCGGGGAGTCCAGGGAGCCCGGCGGCGGGACGCGGACCTGGGCGAGTCTGCCGGTGGCGGGGGCGGCTGGGTATCTCGCCCCCTGACCGTGGTGGCCCGCCTCAACAGGCCTGAGGGGTGCTCGTGTTACGAGATCCGGCTCAGGGCGAGGTGAGTAGACGTACTCATGTGGCCGGCGAACCGGTCTCTGCATGATGCGTGCATGCGATCAATCACCCTTCCGAAGTCCCTGCTGCTGACCGTTCTCGGCTGCGTCGTGTTGTCCGGCTGTGGCACCCGGAACGCCACCACCGATCAGGCCCTCGCGGGCAGCGGCGTCTCGGTGGCAGTCGCGCAGGAAAATCCGTACGGCGATCCGGAGATGCGGTTCCTCGAGGTGATGGCCCGTGACCTGCCGAGCTGCGGTCAGCACGTTGCGGAGGACAAGGGCGCGCTCCCCGCGGACCTGGACTTCGAGGGAGTCCCGCCCGAGCCCTCGGAGCTGCCGGGTTGGGAGGGCGATAGGGAGCCGAGGTACGGGCCGGGCGAGACTCCGCCGGGGGTTCCGGACGCCGACGGAAACACACCGGTCCCCCTGCCGGATGATGTCCCGCCGCCGCCGGAGCCGTCCCCCGGCTCCTTCCGGCCCGACCCGGAAGACGAGGTGCCTCTGAATGCTGCGGAGGAGTGCGTCGGCGACAAGCAGGTACAGCGGATCAGCGAGGCGTTCAAGAACACGAAGACGGCCGACTATCAGGCGATGCACAAGAAGCTGACGGACCTCGACTACCCGGCGACCCGCATGCAGCGGATGCCGGACCACGCGGGCGCGCCCCGGGTAAGGATCGACTTGCGCGTGATGGGAGGCCGGTTGGCCTTGGAGGTCACGGGCACCAGCAGCGGGGTGACCGCCGAAGCGTTCGGGGCTCATGAGGGGGAGGAGGTGGACGTCACCGAGGTGAAGCGGAAGCCGAAGCCGAAGCAGGACGCGCCCACCGGGTCAGCTGGCGCGACGGAGGGAAACCCGTAGGCGCTTCTGCTCGTCACGGGTGAGGAAGAGACCACCGCCGCCCACGTCGGTGACGAACGGGATCTCGACATCCCGGCCCACCTCATCCGCCTCGCCGGAGGAGGTGAGGTCTACCTGGGCGCCGGCCGGTTCGGTGTCCGTGCTCACGTCTCCGTCGACCATCCCGTAGGCCGTCCCGTCGTCGCGGATCGAGCTCAGGTCGATCGTCTTGCGGTCTCCGTCGCCCGCCAGACAGATCCCCTGCTTCCGCTCCAGGTCGAAGGCGACGGGGCCGGCCGCGAGGTAGCGGCCCGAGGGAGAGGCGACGGTCGAGTGGTCGGGGGTCTCGTTGAGGAAGTCGACGCTCTCGCTGGTCGCGCACTCCATGAGGGCCAGGACCGCGCCGGTCCGGGCGTCGTGCACCGACCACGTGGTGGGGCGGCTCGACCCGCTGTCCCACGAGGCGAGGACACGGCCGGCCGCCACCCCGTAGGCCCTTCCGGTCCGCTTGCTGAGGTTGCCGCTCTCCGGCGGCACCCCGTCGGGGCGGAGCGAGTCGCTGAACCAGCGCCCCGGCACGCCGAAGCCGTTCCAGCCGTCCATGGTGACCAGGGGGCCGTCGGCTGTTACCGCCATCACCCGGCTGCCGGAGCAGCCGGGGGTCTGGACGCACTCGGGCAGCAGCTTGTCCGGTTCCTCGTAAGGGGTGACCAACCCGGTGTTCACGTCCACGGCGACCGCCGAGCGCGGATACCGACCGTGGTCCCCGTACGCGACGAGCAGCCGCCCGCCGTCCGCGCCGACCCGGATCTCGTTCGGGTCCGCCGACACCGGTACGTCCACCTCCCGCAGGGGCTTGACGCCCGATCCCGAGGCGTCGGCGGGGAACACGGCCAGCCGCACCACCTCCGTGCCCTCGTGGAGTTCGCCCTTGCCGCTCACCCCGTGGGCGTACGCGATGACGTAGCCGCGACCGTCCAGCTCGACACCCGCCACGCCGGGGATCTCCTCGTCGACTTCGGTACCGTCGATGCGCGCCGGGGTCTTCCACGGGGCGGAACCCCAGCCGGCCTTCCCGCTGCCGGCGGCCTTGGTCTGCACGGTGTACCCGTCTGGGGTCGCGTACATCATCGCGACCACCTCGGTGCGGGGTACGACGGTGACCGGCGGGGTGCCCACGGATTCGGGCACCCACGGGAGGATCTCGTCCCAGCCCAGGGACCCGTCGTACTGCCCGGGCACAGCCAGCTCGGCCGGAAGCTCGGCCGGCACCCGGGCCGTGTCAGGCCGGCCGACGGCGCCGTTCTTGCCCGTGCCGTCCCCGGCGTCCGCGCCACTGCAACCGGCCGCCAAGGTGACCGCCAGTACGGCGCCTGTCATTGCTTTCGCCGCACGCATGTTCCCCGCCCCGCCGTTGTTGATCAACGGGGGCGAGGGTAACAGCGGCCCCGGGGCGGAAGGTACGTTCCGGGCATCGGGCCCACAAGGGTGCCGTCCGTGCCGGAGGGCGGCGCTCGGGGGGTCAGGCGGGGAGCGTTCCGGAGGTGGCGTTGATGGCCAGGATCCCGCTCGCGTTGGTGACGTAGACCAGGCCGTTGGCGACGAGCGGGGTGTACTCGGGGGAGTCGCCCACCTCGGCGTTGGGTCGGGCGGTCCACTTCTGCCAGCCGGATTCCGCATCGATGGCGTAGACGTCTCCGAACCGTTCGTACAGGTCGGTGACGTAGACCCGGCCGTCCACCACGGTCGGTTTCGAGGGGGTGAAGGGGCCGTTGATGTCGAAGGTCCACTTCGTGGTGCCCGTCTTCGGGTCCAGCGCGTGGAGGGCGTTGTCGCCGCCGCCGACGTAGAGCGTGCCCGAGGCGACGACCGGGGGTGAAGGCCGGCACCGGGAGTCGGCGCCCGCCTCGCGCTTGAGGGACACGGACCACTTCTTGGTACCGGTGGCGGCGTCCACGGCGTAGAGGCTGTCGTCGTTGCCGGTGGCGAAGACGAGGCCGTCGGCCACCGCGGGGGTCGTGTAGAACTTGGCTCCCCCGCGGAACGCCCACTTTCTGCTGCCGGTCACCGCGTCCAGGGCGTACAGGCCCGGCTCCGAGCCGTTGACGCCGAGGTAGACCATCCCGTCGGCCACGGTCGGGGGGCACCAGACCTCGTCTCCCGTCGCGAGGCTCCAGGTCTTGAGGCCGGTGACCGTGTGGACGCAGTAGACGTTCCCGTCCTTGCTGCCGAAGTAGACCCTGTCGTTGGCGACGGCGGGCCTGCCGGGGATGTAGTCCCCGGCGGCGAACACCCACCTCTCGCTGCCGCTCCGCGCGTGGAGTTTCCCTTTGGAGTCGGCGAAGAACAGCATGCCGGCCGCCGCCGTGAGCTCGCCCACCTCGTCCGTGAGGGTGACCTGCGCCTGTTCGGCCCCGGTGAGCGCGTCCAGACCGTAGATCGTGTGGCCGTCGGTGAAGCGGACCGTGCCGGCCGCCAGGACGGGGGACGAGGGGATGACGGTATGCGCCTCGAAGCGCCAGCCGCGCGGCCCGGAACCCGTCTGCCCGGGGGAGGGGGCGCCGGCGTCGGTGTTGTTTCCGTCGGAGGGCGTCTTGGGGTTGTCGTCCCCGTCGAGGAGTACGGCCGTCGTGCCGGTCGCGGCCGCCACGGCCGCACCGAGACCCAGCCACACCATGCGTCGGCGGGAGAGGGGTTGGGGCTTCCTGTCCTCCTCGGTCTTCTCCGTGAGGGTGGCGGACGGCTGCGGGAGCCCGGGCGGCGTCGCCGCCGTCTGGGTCGCCAGGCTGTGGAGGGGGTCGGGTGCGGGTCCGAACCCGGCGGGGGGCTTCGCCGGCAGGGCGGGCAGGTCGTGCACGCCGAGGGCGGCCGGGGCGGCCCGGGTGGCCGGGGGAGCCGTGGCTCGGGGCGCCGCCGCGGCCAGGGCGCGTAGGGCGTCGTGGACCTCGGTGGCGGAGGCCGGGCGGTCCTCGGGGGCCTTCGCCAGGAGGCGCAGCACCAGGGCGTCGAGGGCGGCCGGGACGTCCGGTCGGAGGCTGCCGGGCGGGACGGGCGTCTTGTTGAGGTGCGCGGTCATCATCGCGACCGGCCCGGTGGCGGCGAACGGCGTGCTGCCGGTGAGGAGTTCGTGCAGCAGGCAGCCGAAGGCGTACAGGTCCGAGCGGGCGTCCCCGCTCTGCTCGTCGAAGCGCTCGGGGGCCATGTAGGCGAGCGTGCCCATGACCTTGCTGGACTTGTCGCCGGCCGCCATGTAGCGGGCGATCCCGAAGTCCAGGATCTTGATCTCGCCGCCGGTGGTGAGCATCAGGTTGGCGGGCTTGAGATCCCGGTGCACGATGCCGGCGGTGTGCGCGGCGGCCAGCGCGGCCGCGCCCTGGGCGGCCCACCCGACCGCGACCGGCACCGGGGGAGGACCGTCCTGGCGCAGCACCGCCGCCAGGTCCCGGCCCTCGATGTACTCCATGACGAGGAACAGCGTCCCGTCGGCCGGGTCCTGACCCATGTCGTGGACGGTGACGACGCCGCGGTGGTTGAGACCGCCCGCGGTACGCGCCTCCCGGAAGAACAACTCCGCGCCGCCGGGGCCGCCTTGGTCGTGGGGCAGCAGCTTCACCGCGACGTGCCGGCCGATCACCCGGTCCCGGCCCGCCCAGACCTCGCCCATGCCGCCCCGGCCCACGAACGCCGCCAGCTCGTACCGGCCCGCAAGAACGCGCACAGCCACTCTCCCCCGTCCCCTTGGGACACACCGCCCCACCCGGCGAACGTGCCCCATTGAACCCCAGAACCGCAGTGGAGTCAGGGAAGGGGGCCGACCTGCCCGCCACACCGGAGCCCCTCCGTGCAGGGCGTCCTGACAGGCCCGCCACGGCAGGTGGTGCGCTTGATCCCACACCCTGCCAGACGCACCCGCGAGGGACGGGCGCCGCCGGGAATCTCCCCGACCGACGGCGTCAGCCCCGCCGGCAGGCGGCGTTCAGGCGGGCCGCCTGGCGGGTCAGGTGGTCGCGTTCCGCGAGGTTGGGGGCCCGGTGGGCCGCCTCGGCGTAGAGGCGGGCCGCCGTGGCCGGGTCGCCGTCGCGTTCGTGGAGGTACGCGGCGACCGCGGTGTGGCGGGGGAGCGTGGCGTCCAGTTCCGCGAGTGCCGCCAGGCCCGCGCGCGGGCCGTCGGCCTCGCCGACCGCCACCGCACGGTTGAGGCGGGCGATCGGGCTGCCGGTCAGGCGCACCAGCTCGTCGTACCACTCCACGATCTGCACCCAGTCGGTCTCCTCGGTGCTCTGCGCGTCGGCGTGGAGGGCGGCGATGGCGGCCTGCGCCTGGAACTCGCCCAGCCGGTCGCGGGCGAGGGCGGGATGCAGGATGCCGATGCCCTCGGCGATCAGCTGGGTGTCCCAGCGGCCGCGGTTCTGCTCGGCGAGCGGGACCAGGCTGCCGTCGGGGGTGGTGCGCGTGGCCCGCCGGGCATGGTGGATCAGCATCAGGGCGAGGAGACCCGACACCTCGGGGTGGTCGATCGAGGCCGCCAGGCGGCGGGTGAGGCGGATGGCCTCGGCGGCGAGGTCCACGTCGCCGGAGTAGCCCTCGTTGAAGACCAGGTAGAGGACGCGCAGGACGGTGCCGACGTCCCCGGGGCTGTCGAAGCGGACCTCGGAGACCGTCCGCTTGGCGCGGCTGATGCGCTGCGCCATGGTCGCCTCGGGGACGAGGTAGGCCGCGGCGATCTGCCGTGTGGTCAGTCCGCCGACCGCGCGCAGGGTGAGCGCGACGGCGGAGGAGGGGGTGAGGGAGGGGTGGGCGCACAGGAAGTACAGCTGGAGCGTGTCGTCCACCGCGGGCGCGGGGCCGGGCGCCGGCTCCACCTCCACCCGGTCCTCGCGACGGCGGCGGGCGGTGTCCGCCCGCGTCGCGTCGAGGAACCGGCGCCAGGCGACAGTGACCAGCCAGGCCTTCGGATCCCGGGGAGGGTCCTCGGGCCAGACCCGGACCGCTTCGAGCAGGGCCTCCTGTACGGCGTCCTCGGCCGCCGCGAAATCTGCTCCGCGGCGGACGAGGATTCCGAGGACCTGCGGGGTGAGGCTGCGGAGCAGGGCCTCGTCCACGTCAGTGGCACTCGGGGACGGTCGGCGGCGCCGCCAGGAACGGGCGCAGCTCCAGCCATTCGTGGATCGGCTTGCCGCCCGCACCGGGGGCCGCCGACAGCTCCCCGGCGAGCTCGACCGCGCGCTCGTAGCTGTCCACGTCGATCACCATCCAGCCGGCGATCAGGTCCTTCGTCTCGGCGAAGGGGCCGTCGGTGACCGGCGGGCGGCCCTCGCCGTCGTAGCGGACCCAGGTCCCCTCGGGGGCGAGCGCCTGACCGTCGACGAACTCGCCGGTGCCCTCCAGCCGGTCCGCGAAGTCGCGCATGTACTGGATGTGGGCCGTGATCTCCTCCGGCGTCCACTCGCTCATGGGGACGTCGTTGGCGGCAGCCGGGGCGCCGCGGTAGTGCTTCAGAAGCAGGTACTTGGCCATGGTGGTCTCCTCGGTGCTGTGCGGCCCATTCTGGCCGCGTTCACTGAGGAGACGGAGCAGGGCACGGGTTCTCGACATCGCCGGCGGAATTCCTTTCCGCGGGATCCCGGACCGGGCGGACGGGCCGCCCGGTCCGGGGTGTGGATGCGGCCTTCCGGCTCGGGGCCGGCTCAGAGGCCGTGCACGCGGGCGAAGAGCCGGCCGTAGTCGTAGCCGTGCCACTTGTTGTTCCCGTAGTCCTTCCAGCGGTCCTTCTTGTGGTCCTTTCCATGGCTGTCGCCGTAGCCGTACCAGTAGGTGTGGCAGTGCCACCCGCCCCAGCTGTGATGGCGGCCGTGATGGTTCCAATGGCAGTAGCGGATGCGGTAGCCGTCCCGGTCGCGATCGCCCTGAACGCCGCGGCCGGATGCCGTCACCGCGACGGTGGTGGTGTCGGCCCGTGGCGCCGCCGCCGGAGTCGCGGCGAAGGCGCTGGAGGGCAGCAGCGTGCCTGCTGCGACGAGGGCGGCCGAAGCCGTGAGAACGGCGATCCGGCGCGCGCGGGGTATGTGGGGTCTGTGGGGTCTGTGGGGTTCCCGGGTCATGGCGGTCATGAGAATTCACCTCCGGCGAGCAGACAGGGACAGGGACGTGGACGGGGACGGGGACGTGGACAAACGCTGATGCTGCGGGGGTCACCTGCTCTACGTGATCCCCCTCCTCACTTAAGCCCGGGCCGGCGCACGGCGTCATGCCCCTGATGTTCGGGACTTGACAGGCCGACCGGGCATGGCCTGCGCCTTGTCCCGCCAGCGGACGAAGAGGCTCTCCGCGTCGCCGCTGTACGACCACGGGATCCGCGTGGCCCGGTTGTCCAGCAGGGCGAAGACGGCCGGCGCCTGCGCCTCCATGCCCGCGTGGACCAGGCCGTGGGCCAGGTAGTTCAGGTCGGCGACGTCCTGGGCGTACGACACCGTGCGGTGGGCGATCCAGTTGTCGAGCGCGTTGCGCAGGTCCCAGCGCGCCCGGTCCCCGCTCCAGTGGTAGGCCAGGCCGATGGCCGTGCGCCCCTCCGCCTCCGTCTGGTGCCGGTACTGCTCCGCCCGCGCCACCTGCGGCAGCACCGCGAGCGGTGAACCGGGCGGGGCGTAGACGGCCACGTCCCAGGCGAAGTTGTTGGCCTCGCCGTTCGATCCGTGCCAGCGCGGGGAGAGGTAGCGCAGCGCCTGGTGGTGGGCTTCCCGGTGGTAGGGGTCGCGGGCGCGCAGCTCCTTCCACCAGTGGCCCATGTTCGGGTCACCCCGGTCGTACAGTCTGGCGAGCGTCACGAGGGAGACGTACGGGTACGGGTCCGCGGGGGCCTGATCCGCCGCCCGCAGACACAGACCGGCCACCTGGTCCAGGCTGTCGTGCCCGGGCATCGTCCCGCTGCGCGCCGCGGCGAACGTCCGCATCACCTCGGTCTCCGCACGCAGTACGGCCGCGTTCGGATCGGTGGGGTCGGCGGCGTACCAGACGTCCACGGTGCGCCGGCTCGCCGCGGCGTCCGCGAGCAGGCGGATGCGGTGCGCGCGCCGGTCCCAGTCGCCCGGGGGATGCTCGGCCAGGAGGTCGCGGGCCCCTTCCCAGCGGCCCATCACCATGTCCTGACGGCACTGTTCCAGGCGTCGGTCGCCGAACGCCAGGTCGTAGAGCGGTGCTCCGGAACGGCGGCGGCGCGGCCAGGGTGCCATGGACACTCCTCGGATCGGTGGGGGGTGGACGACGCCGGCTCCGGTGCGGGCACGGGGGGTCGGCGTCCTTCGTGCCGTCAGAAGCCGGTTCGTCAGAAGTCGGTGAGTACGTCGTCCCGCCGTTCGGCCGCCGCGAGGCCGGGCCCGCTGCCCGGCCCGGAGCCCTGTTCCTCGTAGAAGACGTCCTGTTCGGGATCCAGCGGCCTGGGCCTGAAGTACGAGACCCCCCGCAGCCGGGAGAGGGTCATCGGGATCAAGCCCAGCGCGAGCGCCCCGAGGCCGATGGCGAGGGCGCTGCCGGTCAGTTCCGGAACCGACATGGCGAAGATCCAGATCATGAACAGGGCTCCGCCGAGCGGCCACAGCCCGACGAGGAGGAAGGTGCCCACGGACCTGAACAGCACCTTGCGGTAGGCGACCACGGCCGCCAGGCCGGCGAGGGCGTAGTAGAAGGCGATGTGCAGGCCGATGCCGCTGACGGCGTCCCGGACGAACTGCGTGCCGGAGCCGGCCGTGGCGGAGACGGCCACGAGGAGGAGGGCCACGGCCGCCACGGTGGCCGTGGCCACGGAGGGCGTCTGCCAGTCGCGGTGGATGCGCCCGAACGCGGCGGGCACGGTGCGGTCGCGGCCCATGGCGAAGAGCGTGCGGGTCGCCTGGAGGAGGCTCGTCTCCAGGGTGGCGATCATGGACAGCACGACGGCGAGGACGAGCAGCCGGCCGCCCCAGCCCGGCCAGACGGCGTCGCCGAGCACGGAGAGGAAGCCGTCGGGGTTGCCGCGTACCGCGTCCGCCCCGATGAGGATGTTGGTGGCGATGGTGAAGACGACGAAGATCGCGAAGGACAGCGCGACTCCGATCAGGCCGCCGAGGCCGAAGGAGCGGCGACTGGTGCGGGTCTCCTCGTTGAGATTGCTGGAGACGTCCCAGCCCCAGTAGCTGACTCCTGCGATCAGCGCGCCGGCGACGAAGCTGTGCGACGCGTCGAAGTGGCCGAAGCCGAACCAGGAGAGCGAGAAGTCCGCCGCGTTCCCGTCCTTGACCAGGGCGGCGACGGCGAAGGCCAGGAGCAGCACGAGCTGGAGGCCGGTGAGGATGCGGCGGGTGTACGGGCTGATCCGGGCGCCCTGCGCCACCACGCCCGCCATGAGCAGGAACCAGCCCGCGCCGACGGCCGTGGCCAGGCCGGTGTTCGCGGCCAGGTCCGGGCTGATGAGGGCGAGGGTGGCGCTGCCGGCCGGGAGGGTGGCCGAAACGAGGAAGGCCGTCGCGGCGACGACCAGGGCCCAGCCGCTGAGGAAGCCGAGGAAGGGGTGCAGCGAGCGCGCCACCCAGGCGTAGCTCGCCCCGGCGTTGACGTCGAGGCGGCCCAGATGACGGAAGGCCAGCGCGATGCCGATCATCGGTATCGCGCAGTACAGGAGCACGGCGGGGCTCGCGACCCCGACGGTGGCGATGAGCGCCGGGATCGTCGCGGCGACGGTGTACGCCGGCCCGCAGCCCGCGACCGCCATGACGATGGAGTCGAACGTCCCCAGGGTGGCTCGCAGGCCGCCCCCGTCGCTGCCGGCCCTTTTGCTCACCACTGGTTGCGCCCTTCTGAGCCCTGTACAAGGGCTAGATCTTGCCCGCGGGGTCGGCGGGGGCACAAGGGCTACTCTTCGGTTTCTTTGGTTCAACTGCCTGTTGAAGGCTGGGATTCGCACTGAGGGTGGATGACGGCTGCGGATTTCGTTGTCCGCGCGGGCGTCATGCACACAGGGCGTCATGCCCGCAGGGCGTCATGCACGCAGGGCGGAAACGCCTTCGGTGCGCACCGGGGCTCGGGGGCCTCGATGCGCACCGAAGAGTGGGTGGGGCTGGGTCAGCAGGTGGGGATGCGGTTCAGGTTCGCGGCGTAGCGGGCGGAGATCCAGCCGCGGCCGTCGGCGAGCTTGTACCAGATGGCGTTGCCGTCGACCGAGGTGCCGTTGGTCTTGCACTGCACCTGGACCTCGGCGCCGTGCTTGATCACGCCGGTCTTCCCGTAGCGGGTGCCGGGGCCGGTGCGGACGTGCAGCTTGTCGCTGACGATGCGGGCCGTCGGCTTGCCGGGCTTGTCGCCCTTGCCGCCATGGTCCTTGCCGCCGTTGTCCTTGCCTCCGTGGTCCTTACCGCCGTGGTCCTTGCCGCACTTGCAGTCGCCGGGCTTGCCCTTGTCGCCCTTCGGACCCTGCGGACCCCTCGGACCCTGGTCTCCCTTGGGTCCGCCCGGTCCGCGGTTGCCCTTCTCGCCCTGCTTGCCCTTCTCGCCCTTCGGTCCGCCGGGGCCGCGGTCGCCCTTCGGGCCCTGGTCGCCCTTCGGTCCGCCCGGTCCGCGCGAGCCCGTCGGTCCGGCCGGGCCGGTGTTGCCGCGGTCGCCCTTGTCACCCTTGTCACCCTTCGGGCCCTGGTCGCCCTTGGGTCCGCCGGCCGGGCCGGTGTCGCCCTTGGGGCCCTGGGGTCCGCCCGGTCCGGGCACGCCCGCGGGCCCCGTCGGGCCCTCGTTGCCGTTGTCGCCCTTCGGTCCGGCCGGGCCGGTGTCACCCTTCGGGCCGCCCGCCGGACCCGTGTCGCCCCTCGGCCCGGGTGCCCCGGTGTCGCCCTTCGGGCCCTGGGGGCCTCCGGCCGGTCCCTGGTCGCCCTTCGGGCCCGCGGGGCCGGTGTCGCCCTTCGGACCCTGCGGCCCCTTGTGGCCCTGCGGGCCCTTCTTCCCCTGGTCGCCCTTCTCGCCGCGGTCGCCGCGGTCCCCGCGCTCGCCCTTCTCGCCCCGCTCGCCCTGGTCACCCTTGTCGCCCTTGGGTCCGGGGCGGCCCGGCTTGCCGTGGTGACCGGGCTTGCCGTCGTGGCCCGGCTTCCCGTCGTGCCCGTCCTGCCCGTCGTCGCCCTTGGGCCCCGTCACCGGGGTGGACACCGCGTACAGGCCGGGGGAGCCGGTCCCGGCCGCCCACTCGCCGCCGTCGAGCGTCGTGCCCTCGGGGGCGTCCGCGTCCACCCGTACGAGTACGCCCAGCCGGGTGCCGCTCTCCGCCGGGAAGGCGAAGCCCGCACGGGTCCCGGCGTCACAGGTCAGCTGGCGGGCGTTGCCGGACAGGGTGCAGGGCGCGCCCGAGCGGTCGCCGTTCCAGTAGAAGCGGGCCTCGGGGAAGGTCGTCCGCTCCGGTGCGGTGATCCGGAAGCTGCTGCTGAGCGCCGGATCGCCGCCGGTCTCCGCCACGATCACCACGCGGCCGGTCTTGCCGGCGGCGATCGAGGGGACGTACGGCTGGGAGAACCGGATGTGCGGCGAGCCGGCGGCGAAAGCCGGCACGGCCGGCAGCAGGCAGGTCGCGGTGACGGCCGCGACGACCAGGGCGGCCGACGTGCAGCGGGAAGCAGACAAGGGTGTTTCCTCCGCGAGGAAAGGCGACGGAACCGGAGGGCGACCGCCGAATGCGGTCTTCCGGTGGACAAAGGTCCCAGCACCAGTTAAAAGCTGACAATGCGACCCGGTTGTGTACGACGCGTAACCGATCACTCGGCAGCCGCGTGAATCCCCCGTCCGCCCGGATCAGGAGGGTGGGCGGTTACGCTCCGCAACCCCCTCCCCAGCCCTCGGAGTTATGCTGGCAGGAACCGTTGGGAGGCAGTGTGACCGAGCGCAAACCGCCTGGTGTCAGCTTCGAATCCTTCGTGGACCGCCAGATCAGACAGGCCGAGGCGAGCGGCGAGATCGAGAATCTGCCGGGCTTCGGAAAGCCGCTGGCCTCGCTCGACGCCCCGTACGACGAGCTGTGGTGGATCAAGGGCAAACTGCACCGCGAGGGCTTCGCGGTCCTCCCGCCGGCGCTCGCGCTCCGCAAGGAGGCGGAAGACGCCCGCGAGGCGATCAAGGCCGCCCGCACCGAACGCCAGGTCCGCGACCTCCTCACGGAGATCAACGACAAGATCCGTACGGCCCTGCGCAGGCCCCCGCCCGGCCCTCCGCTGAACCTCAGGGAATTCGACGTCGAAGCCGAACTCACCCGGTGGCGGGAGTCCGGGGAAGCCCGCTGAAGGCCGTCCCGCAACGGTTGGTGTCAGGGGTCGACGGAAGCGGGTAACGTCTTTGTCATGTTCTTCCAGAGGCCGATTTACGAGTGAGCGCGTGATGGGCCCCGGCTGACGTCCTTCGACGAGACGCCGCCGAACGTTCCCCACCGACGCATCCGTAGATCACTCCGTACTCATGACCGGGAGAACCCGTGACCGTCAGCAAGAACATCAACAACCCCGTGGGCCAGGGCGGCGGCCAGCGCAAGCGGCAGTCCCGCGCCGAACGGGCGAACAACGGCCCGCACCGCAACCTCGACCGCCAGGGTGCCGCCGACCAGAAGGCGGAGCTGCTGCGCAAGATGCGTGAGAAGGCGGTCGCGGCCGAGGCCGCCGACGAGACGGCCGACGCCCCCGCGCAGAGCTGACGCACCACCGCCCCAGGGCGACCCGTACGAAGCAGGGCCCGGACCGCACCACGCGTTCCGGGCCCTGCTGCCGTATCCGGCAGCCAGGAATCCCGCCAGGGGCCGGAGGGAACCACTCCAGGGGTGGGGGCATCTGGTGAAGCATGGGTGAATTGATCTTCGGTCTGTTCTTCATGGCCGGCTGGGCCGCGGCCCTCGCCCGGCTCGGGTACGCCGCCCTGGTGCTGTGGCGGAGCCGGGGGGAGCAGTGGGTCCGGGGTCAAGGGCAACCGTTCGCCCGGCTGCTGCTCCCGGCCCCCGCGTACCTCCGCTTCGACAGGACGCTCGCCGTGGCGGTCCTTCTGGCCGACCTCTGGCTGGTGTCGGCGGTCGTCGTGTCCGGCTCGGAAGGCGTCTTCACCGAGGAGTGGCTGGGGTATCCCGGCATGATGGATCCCGCTGGGCAGGGCTACCAGGCAGGGGCGGTGGATCTGCTGCGTACGGCGGCGCTGTGGAGCGCCTCCGCCGCGATCCTCGGGCGCTGCTGGACCACGGCGGCCGTCCAGCTGTCCGTCCTGCCGTTGTCGGCGCTCTGGATCGCCTCGTTCGACACCTACTACAACTGACCCCGCAGGCAGCCGGGATGCGTCGCCAGTGCTGTGACCGAGGCGCTAGCGGTCGTCCTGCGGGTGCGGCCCTGTCGCGTACGGGTTCGGCTCGTCGTCCGCGAGCACGCCTACGAAGGGTTCACCCTCCCCCGCGAAGGTGTACGCGCCGCCTTCGATCCGCTCGACGAGTCCGCGGGTCCATTCCGCGCCGCTGTCGGCCGAGTGCACCCACAGGTTCATGATTTCGCCGATGTGGCCGAGCTGTTCGGGCCCCTCCTCCGGCGTGTAGTACTCGGTGACGGTGGACCGCCACTGCTCGAGCCCCGCGATCCGCTGCTTGAGGAGGGCGACGGCCTCGCTGCGGGGCAGGTCGACGATGAAGCCGAGGCCGGCCGAGACGACGTCGGACTTCTGCTCGTGCGAGCTCAGGGCCTCGCGCAGCAGAGTGAGGTACTCCTCGGTTCCCTTGTCGGTGATCTCGTACTCGACGCGGGGCGGGCCGCCGACGGCGCTCGGCGCGACCTCGTGCGCGATGAGGAGTCCTTGCTTCGCCATCTGCTTGAGCGCGTGGTAGATCGAGCCCGGCTTGGCGTTGGACCACTCGTGGGCGCCCCAGAACTCCAGGTCGTTGCGTACCTGGTAACCGTGCGCCCGTCCGTGCTGGCGGACCGCGCCGAGGACCAGCAGCCGGATCGCTGACATGCGCTTCTCCCTCTTGGGCAATTTTGACTAGACTATCTCTATTCAAGTTTGACTAGCCGCCCACCCTTGCCGGCTTCACTCTCTAATCAAGTTTGACTAACTGGCGCGGGTGGCCTACCTTGCACTCTCTCGTCAAGTTTGATTACTGAGTGAAGGAGGGTGCTTTGTCTGACCACGATCTGTCGATCGTCGTCGAAGGTCTGCGGAAGAAGTACGGGGACAAGCAGGCCCTCGACGGCCTCGATCTCACGGTCCGAGCCGGGACGGTCCAGGGGATTCTCGGCCCGAACGGCGCCGGCAAGACCACGGCCGTACGCATCATGTCCACGCTGCTGCGCCCCGAGGAGGGGCGCGTCGAGGTGGCGGGCATCGACGTGAGGACCCGGCCCGACGAGGTGCGCTCGCGGATCGGGCTGCTCGGCCAGCACGCTGCTGTCGACGAGGAGCTCAGCGGCCGCCAGAACCTGGAGATGTTCGGCCGCCTTTACCATCTCGGCTCCCGTCGTGCGGGCGCCCGGGCTGATGAGCTCCTGGACCGGTTCGGGCTCGCGGACACCGGCAAGAAGGCGGTCAAGCAGTACAGCGGCGGCATGCGGCGGCGGCTCGACCTCGCGGCCTCCCTCATCCTGCAGCCCGAAGTGCTCTTCCTGGACGAGCCCACGACCGGGCTCGACCCCCGCGGCCGCACGGAGGTGTGGAGTGCGGTGCGTTCCCTGGTCGGCGGCGGCGCGACCGTCCTGCTGACCACTCAGTACCTGGAGGAGGCCGACCAGCTGGCCGACAAGATCGCGGTGATCAACCACGGGAAGGTCATCGCCGAGGGCACGGCCGACGAGCTGAAGACCAAGACGGGCGGTGACCGCATCGACGTGGTCCTGCACGACGCGGCCCAACTGGCCCGCGCCGCCTCGCTCCTGCCCGGTGAAGTGGCGGTGGACGAGGACCGGCGGATGGTCAGCGCATCGGTCACCGACCGCATGGCGGCCCTGACCGAGACCGTACGGGCGCTGGAGGCGGCGGGCATCGAGGCGGAGGACATCGCCGTACGCCGGCCGACGCTCGACGAGGTCTTCATGCACCTGACGAGGGAGGAGTCCGTATGAGTGCGACGCACGGTGTGAGCACGAAGCACGGCACGGGTTCGAAGCTGGGCTGGGCGGCCGCCGACTCCTGGACGATGACCCGGCGCGAGCTGGCCCACTGGGCGCGACAGCCCGTGCAGGTGGTCGTCGGGCTGGTCTTCCCGGTGATGATGCTGCTGATGTTCAGCTACCTGATCGGCGGCGGACGGGGCGTCGAGGGCGACTTCACGGCCTACCTGGTCCCCGGCATGCTCACCATGACCATGGCCTTCGGCCTGGAAGGCACGATGCTCTCGGTCACCCAGGACCTCGGCAAGGGGGTCATCGACCGGTTCCGCTCGATGCCGATGAACTCCGGCGCGGTCCTGGTCGGCCGGAGCGTCGCCGACATGCTGCAGTCGGTGGTCGGCCTGGCCGTGATGATCGCGGTCGGATATGCGATCGGCTGGCGCTGGCACGAGGGTCCCGCCTCCTTCCTGGGTGCCGTGGGGCTGCTGTTGCTGCTGCGGTTCGCGATGCTGTGGATCGGCATCCACCTGGCGATGGTCGCGGGCAAGCCGGAGTTGGTTCAGGCCGTGCAGATCCTCGTCTGGCCGGTCAGCTTCCTTTCCAACGTCATCGCCTCGCCCGAGTCGATGCCGTCCTGGCTGGGCACGATCGTGGAGTGGAACCCGATGTCCGCGACGGCCACCGCGGTACGCGGCCTGTTCGGCAACCCGGGCGCGGCCGGCGACTCCTGGGCCGCGACCCACGCGGAACTCCTCGCGGTGGCCTGGCCGGTAGCCCTGATCGCGGTGTTCTTCCCGCTCGCCGTGAAGCGCTTCCGGGACCTGAGCCGCTGACGAATCCGTCCCGGCCTCCGGTCCGGTTCGCCGGACCGGAGGCCGGGCGACCGGGCCGCAAGAGACGGGAGCGGCAGAGCTCGGAGGGCGGGTCGCTCTGCTCGCTCGGTTCCGAGCTGGTGCCAGGAAGGAGGCGGCGCTGTACGAGGGGCGGGCTATGCCTGCCCGTGGGCCTGCGTGATCAGGTCCGTCGCGACCTCCAGGGCGGCCTGGCGGGTCTCCTCCGGGTTCCCCTCCACGTGCTGGAGGAACATCATTCCCGCGTGCAGGGTGAACAGGGCGCTCACGCACCGCACCTGGTCGGTCAGCGGGGCGTCCTCCTGGCCGGTCCGGAGCAGGTCCACCAAGGCGAAGAGGCGCTTCTTCACCGTCTCGCCGATGCTCAGCTCCCGCAGCGAAGCCTGGTTCTCCTGCATGAAGCGGTACAGGGAGGCGCCGCCCGCCATCGCCTCGCTGTAGCGGCGCAGGACCTCCCGCTTCATCTCCAGCGTGCGCGGCTGCTCCTCCGCCCACTGGATCAGCTCGTCGATCGGCCGGGTCAGGTCGTCGAACAGGCTGATGATGATGTCTTCCTTGGTCTTGAAGTGGTAGTACAGCGCCGCCTTCGTGACCCCCAGCCGCTCCGCGATCTCCCGGAGCGAGGTCTTCTCGTACCCCTGCTCGGCGAAGAGTTCCAGTGCGACGTCCTGGATGCGCTGCCGCGTGTCGCCGCGGCGCTGCTGCGGACTGCTGCTGGACATGACTCTCCCCTGACTTACTTACTTGACGCCCGGCTAGTTACGGGTCTACCTTCCCCATTGTAGTGAACTAGCCGGTCGGCAAGTAAGTCCCAGGGCCGGTGCATATGCGCCAGGGGAGTGGAACATGGTGGAAATCAAGAAGAACGCGGGCGCCTCGGAGGAGGTGAAGCCGCGCAGCGTGCGGGTCGTCCTGATGGCCCTCATGATCGCGATGCTGCTGGCCATGCTGGACAACATGATCATCGGCACGGCCATGCCCACGATCGTCGGCGAGCTCGGCGGCCTGGAGCACCTCTCCTGGGTCGTCACCGCCTACACGCTGGCCACCGCCGCCTCCACTCCCATCTGGGGCAAGATCGGCGACATGTACGGGCGGAAGGGCTCCTTCCTCACCTCGATCGTCATCTTCCTGATCGGCTCCGCGCTCAGCGGCATGGCCCAGGACATGGGCCAGCTCATCGGCTTCCGCGCGATCCAGGGCCTCGGCGCCGGCGGTCTGATGGTCGGCGTCATGGCGATCATCGGCGACCTGATCCCGCCCCGCGAGCGCGGCAAGTACCAGGGCATGATGGCCGGCGTGATGGCCCTCGCCATGATCGGCGGACCGCTGGTCGGCGGCACCATCACCGACCACATGGGCTGGCGCTGGTCCTTCTACATCAACCTCCCGCTCGGCGCCGTGGCCCTGGCCATGGTCACCGCGGTGCTCCACCTCCCGAAGAAGACCCACGGGGAACGCCCGAAGATCGACTACCTCGGCGCGGCGCTGCTCACCATCGGCATCACCTCCACGGTCCTCGTCACCACCTGGGGCGGCACCGAGTACGCGTGGGGCTCCACCGAGATCATCGGCCTGATCGTCGTCGGTGTCCTGTCCATCGCGGGCTTCCTCTACGCCGAGACCAAGGCCGCCGACCCGGTCATGCCGCTGCACATCTTCCGCAGCCGCAACTTCACCCTCATGTCCGTGATCGGCTTCCTGGTCGGCTTCGCGATGTTCGGCGGCGTGCTCTACCTGCCGCTCTTCCAGCAGTCGGTCCAGGGCGCCTCGGCCACCAACTCCGGCCTGCTGCTCCTGCCGATGCTGCTCTCGATGATGCTCGTCTCGCTGGTCGCGGGCCGGATCACCACCAACAGCGGCAAGTACAAGATCTTCCCGATCATCGGCGGCGGGCTCATGGTCGTCGGGCTCTTCCTGCTCGCCACCATGGACACCGGGACGACCCGCCTGATGTCCGGTGTGTACATGGCCGTGCTCGGCGCGGGCCTCGGCTTCCTGATGCAGATCACGATGCTGGTCGCCCAGAACAGCGTCGAGATGAAGGACATGGGCGTCGCGTCCTCCTCGGCGACCCTGTTCCGCACGCTCGGCGGCTCCTTCGGCGTGGCGCTGATGGGCTCGCTGTTCACCAGCCAGGTCACCAGCACGATGACCGACCGGCTCGGTCCCGAGGCGGCGACCGCGGCGGGCTCCGCGCAGTTGGACGCGGCGAGTCTGGCGAAGCTGCCGGAGGTCGTGCGGGAGGCCTACCAGCACGCGGTGGCCGCCGGCACGCACTCGGCGTTCCTGCTGGGTGCGGGGATCGCGGTACTCGGCTTCGCGGCCGCCTGGTTCGTCAAGGAGGTCCCGCTGCGGGGCGGTGGGCCGGCGGGGGCGGCCGGTGGTGGCTCGGGCAAGTCCGAGGTGGCGCCGGAGGCGGTTGTCGTGCACTGAGTTGCTCGCGCGTGGGTGTGGGGTGGGGAAAGGGCGAGGGGGGGGCAGGGGGCCCCTGGGAGGGGGCACACCGTCACCCAAACCCAAACACGACACCTAGGCAAAAA